>JAYUVI010000223.1:0-7335 GCA_043754135.1 Bdellovibrionales bacterium
GAGTTTTCACTTCGTCTTTAATGACAATTCCATTTTCGATCAAGAATACGTAAAACTGCGCAAGAGTTTGCACGTCAGCCGGTAGTTCGAGCATATAACCAGGCAGCCCTTCTATAGCCTTCTCAAAGTCAGCCCGAGCCCATTGCTCCATAGGCTTGATCGGCGTTTCACTAAGGTCACTCACGATAGCAAAACGACTCTCCGCCTTAATTGTGCGCGCGCGCAAAGACGGTGCGATTAGAACGTAACAGTACTGAGAGAGATCATGGTCATCATTATAATTTTCTAAATTGGCGAAGCTACTCGCTCCCTCTTCGATATTAATATCTTGGCTAACAACAAACACTCCGTAATATGGGTCGGCTGAAGCACCCAAGCTTAAGAAAAAGCCAACTAGAACTAAAACAGATTTGAACACAAGACCTCCCTATGGATCCGTCTGCACTATCGATATACGGTCATAAAATCAAGGGGCTCAAATGGAACGCGCAGTTTATGAAGAACTTTCATCAAACACAGGGATGTACAGATCGCCACTTACTTAACAGTATTTTGTTCCCGCTCGCGGTGGCAACGATTTACGATGAAGCTTTTAAACACGAGCACCGAAGAGAGAACCCTTCGGCACCGCTCAATTCGTTCTGTTATTTTGTTTTTAAGTGCGAGGCCTACTTGCTCAGGTTTTTACCTTTGCCCTTCGGCCTTTCGCTGATAATCATACTCAAGAAAAAATAATCTACATAGGCCTTTGGTAGCTAACAGCTTTATCACCAGCCGCTTTTGCCTCCAGATGCCCGCGCTGCCAAGCCGACATGCCCGCATAATTGACTTGGCGAAAACGAATAATCACCGACTCAGTTTTGCCATCATCATAAGTCATCGTGACTGCCATCTTTTCTACATAAGGGATTTCTTTTGGCTTCTTTGCATAGAGCGTGATGAATTTCTTTTTATGCAAACCTGGTGGAATCGCTACTGATCCTGATAACAGGTGGTCTTCTGGCACAACCTTTGCGCGCTGCAAATCATCTAATTTGTTTGAAATAGTTTGCGCTGAAAGTACCATACCCGCGCCAGCCGCCATCGCCATACCAGCACCGCTTGTGCTTGCAGCCGAGTGACGTGACATAACTGCGCCAGTTACACCAACCGCAGTGAACGCCATTGCCACGTTGTAATCGTGAATAGCTTTTACTTGCTGTGCACTTTGTGCCCAATCCACAAGATCTTGCCCTACCGGGAAGCGAATATCTGCATTGGCTTTTTCATTACCAAAGTTAATATCGATTTTTTTAATGCGTACCCATTCAGGCGATTTGTTTTCGAAAGTGAGATCAACAAGAGTGAAATATTCGCTTGAAAGATCTTTGTTCTCAGAAGCACTCACAAGCACTCCGTGGTCAGTGGCGGTTTTATCTGAATTGCGTAAATCTTGACTGAATGTCTCGGCTTTAACAGGGGTACTCACTAGCTTACCGTACGTGCCCGAACCCGCTACAGTGGCACACCCGGCAATAACTGCGCCGGCCGAACCCAAAACAATAATACTCATAAAACGCTTCATAACTTCTCCCGCGTAAGTTGTTCAGATCTAAAAATGCATGGACCAGCACAAGCCATACCAAGAGGGCCAGTTTATGAAATGCAAAAATAAATGAGATCAGCGAGTTTGAACGTTTTACGCCACGAGGTCGACGATAAGCCCTATCACTCCGGCAGTAATTGCAAGAACCAGTAAAAGCAACACGGTGTTTACCGTGTACTTCAAAGCCAAATAGGCCGGGCGATTGGTTTGCTTCAACTGTTTTGATTTCGCGAGAAAAGGCGAAAGGCTTGAGAAAACAATATTGGCCAAGCCCCGCTTATCGCCCTCAAGATTCGGCACGACTGATAATCGCGCGAGACCCTTGTACATAAAATTAATCAAGCTACCGAGCGTGTGTGTGGGGCGATCGATATCGCACATTAAGATTAAACGATGGGTGTTGGCGTTGTTCTTCGCATAGTGCAAATAAGTTTCGTCGAAAATAAGAACTTCACCATCGCGCCAAGAGTAATCGGTGCCGTCGATATTTATAAAACACGAATTATCGTTAGGCGTATACAAACCCAAATGATAACGAAGCGAACAAGCCACAGGGTCTAAGTGACGCGTCAACTGTGAACCCACCGGCAACAACGAAAACATCGCACCATTCACAGTCGGGTGCTTTTTTAAAATCTCAACTGTTTTCGGGCAAAACTGCAAAGCGGAGTGGTGAGTGTAACCGTACCACTTTAAATAAAATTTGCTCCAACCGTATTTATAGAAAGTGCGAAAACCAATATCGAAGTACGCTTGCGAATCGGGCTTGCTCGTTTGATTAAAATAACCTTTTTCGTAAATGCCCATGACTTCTTCGCGAATGACTGACCAATTTTCGCGAATGCCATCGAGCTCTTTAAAATCAGCGGGCTTCATGATCGCGTGACGAGCACGCGGCATAGTGAAAATGTACAGCAAACAATTGAGCGGAGTAAAAATCGGCCAACCTTTGCGCAAATATTCGCTCAAGTTTTCAAAACGGGCGAGGCCACGAAAACGATAGGCGTAAGTGAGCGAGCCCAAAATAAAAACTAAAATTGAACAGAGAATCGCCACTTGTGTCGTCATAGGCTCAATGTACTCGCAATATAATTCTTCTTCAATTGGGTTTTCGGTGCGTGCCAGCCTTCAAACCAGACTCGCACATCTTCTTTTAGGCCAATACCATGCATATAATTATACAGTGCTTTTCGTAAGCCTCTACCTAAGCGGCCGTGATCCACACCCGTGGCATCGATGAAAGGCACTTCATTAACCGCGAAATAGCCTGTCTTGGGCTCATCGATATTTTTTAGCTTCACATTAAATTTTTCTGGGCTACGCCCAACCGGTGAGTGCACTGTGACTAAAAAGCGGTGCCAGTGGGCAGAATCTAAACACTCATTGACGAAAAGTTGGCGCACGACTTCGAGACTGTCGATCGTCTCTTGCTCGGACTGCGAAGCAAATCCATACATCAAATACGCATGCACAAAAATACCCTGCGACTTAAATGCATGCGTGACCCGCGCCACCTGCTCAATGTCGATACCTTTATTAATCAATTTTAAAACTCGCGGGCTCGCCACTTCTAAACCCCCCGTCACTGCTACACAACCTGCATCTGACATCAGTTCGGCCACTGCAGGAGTGAATTGCGGGTCAAACCGCAAATTGCCCCACCAGCTCACTTTCAACCGGCGTTTTAAAATTTCTACTGACATGGCTTTCAGCAAGGCGGGTGGGGCGGCTTCGTCGACAAAGTGAAATCCCGCTGTACCGGTTTCTTTCACCAGTCGCTCCATGGCATCGACAATGTCAGTCGCACGCGCCGGCTCAAAACGTTGAATGTAATCGAGGTTCACATCGCAGAAGGTGCATTTCTTCCAATAACAACCATGAGCGAGAATCATTTTGTTCCAGCGAAAATCGGACCACATACGATGCATCGGGTTCGGCAGTTCGAGCATTGACACATAATCTTGTAAAGGCAAACCACGAAACGTTGGGCCGGTTAAAGTTTTGAATGGCACGTCGAGGCGGCCGGTTTCACTCCAACCACTTTTCACGATTTCGCCTTTGTGCAAATACCAAGTGCGCAAAAGTTCATTGGCAGGCTTGCGGCCTTCAAAAAATTCCAACAGATTTTCTAATGCGCGCTCGCCGTCATCGAAAATCAAATAATCTATCGCTTCAAAAAATCTTTTATCACTCAACTGACGTAGCTCGGTATTCACATAGCCGCCGCCCATTACTGTGTGAATATGAGGCGCGCGCTTCTTGAATTCCATAGCCAAGCGTAAGGCGCCATACACATTGCCGGGAAATGGACAGGTCACTCCCACCACATCAGGCTTTACACTCTGCAATTGAGCTTCGACCATTTCAGCGATCATTTCATCTATCAAACTCGACGGACCATGTAAGCTTTTGTAAAGCGGATCAAAACTCACCTGCGACGCCGCTAAGCTCTCGGCATATTTTGAAAATTCAAAACGTTCATCAACACCATGGCGAATCACATCAGCTAAGTCATCGAGGTAAAGACTTGCTAAATATTTGGCCTTATCTTGCACGCCCATAACACCAAAACTTTCGAGCAACTGAGAGTGTTCAGTTAAATGCAAAAATCGCGGCCCTTCAGGCAAAAATTTTCTTGCAGCAATTCGCAACGCCAAAGTCGCATCGCGCCCTTGTAAAAAGCGAATGGTGGGTTCAACTGTGGATTGGTAATCTTCAAACGCTTCAAGAAAAAACTGTACGCTATCGTGATCAGATTTTTTTCTCGTTCGGCCCACATCAATGCCTTCAATCTCCGCCCGTACGCGCGCTAACCCTGAATGCGAAAATAATTTTAAGGCGAGCTCAAGGCCGAGATCACATTGGTCGACATCGTGCCCACGTGACGACAAATAGTGAGTTAAATAACCCGTTGCGGGGTAGGGAGTGTTGATTTGGGTCATTGGGGGCGTGATCAATAAGAGCTTCATTCACCTTTATTTTACTGCTTCACCTAAAACTACGGCACCGTTTTCTGCAAAAGTACGTGAAACAGGGCCATAAAATCCGCCAGGTCAGTGCCCCGACCACGCAAGAAACTCGACTTTACTCAACTCGCCTTACTTTGATCGCGAAAAATAAATCTGCGCGATCGTCACAAACATTATCCCCATAAAAAAAACCTCAGACACATGATGAAACACACCCAACGGCAAACCAAAAACAGATTCAACCGGTTCACTCAAAGGCGTCGCCACACGCACAAACCACATTGGGAAGGCCGCACCAAAAAGATAAATCCCGCAAACACCAAGATTCAATTTTTTAAATTTTTCAGAAAAACGCAGGCAAGCCAGAAATGTCAGCACTCCTACGAGCACAAAAATCCCGCCGGCCACTAAACCAGCGAGCGGTCGTTCTAAACTGCGAAATAAAAAAATCGCCGCTAGCATCGCGAGTAGCTGCAGAACTAAAAGTACTCGCCACACATACTTGGATTGCAAAGATTCCCCTTCTTTAAGAAAACCACCTACTGAATAATGCGACCTACTTGAGTAAAGGCACGATCAAAACCGCGACAATGGCCATCAATTTAATCAAAATGTTCATAGCAGGTCCGGTGGTGTCTTTGAATGGATCACCCACTGTGTCACCAATGACAGCCGCTTGATGCGTAAGACTGCCTTTCTTCTCCCCTGGCACTTCGCCAGCCTCAATATTCTTTTTAGCGTTGTCCCACACTCCACCGGCGTTGGACAAAATCAGTGCGAGTATCACACCTGTGAGAAGGGAGCCCAACAATGCGCCACCTAAGGCCGCTACTCCTAAAATCTTGCCTATTAGAATGGGTGCCATTACCGCAATCAATACGGGCAACACCATTTCTCGCAAAGAAGCCTGAGTGGAAATTTCAACACAGCGGGCGGTATCGGGTTTACCTGTGCCGCTGAGCAAACCTGGTATCTCGCGAAACTGGCGACGAATTTCAGTCACCATTTGCGACGCGGCCTTACTCACTGAATTCATCGTCAAAGCCGCCGCTACCAAAACCACCATCGCGCCCAACAACACTCCGATAAAAACTTGTGGGTCACTGATATCCATCGCCGTGTTCATTCCAGCTAAACGTACGGCTTGTTTGAAGGCGACAAAAAGTGCGAGAGCAGTCATCGCGGCTGAGCCAATGGCAAAACCTTTTCCCACCGCTGCCGTCGTATTACCGAGAGCATCGAGACTATCAGTTATGCGACGCACTTCAGGGCCCAGTTGGGCCATTTCAGAAATGCCACCCGCATTGTCGGCAATAGGGCCAAAAGAGTCGATGGTCATCGTCACACCGACAGTGGCGAGCATACCAACAGCCGCCATCGCTATGCCGTAAAGACCGGCAAAATGGTGTGAAGCAAAAATCGCCACGCACAGAAAAAATAACGGAGCAGCCGCCGACTCTAATCCCACAGCAAAACCACTGATTACATTTGTTGCCGGCCCAGTTTTCGATGCCAGCACGACGCGTTTCACCGGGTAAGACGAAGTGTAAAATTCAGTGACTTTACCTATGGCAAAGCCAGCTAATGTGCCCGATAAAACCGCCCAATAAATCTCCATCCCGTAGCCGGAGTAATCCATGTAATAAGCGGTACCGCCCAAAAACGCGATTCCCGCGAGAGCTTCTGCACCGTTCAGCGCGCGCGCGGGATTCATGCTTTTAAAAACATTCATGCTTAATATACCGAGAATCGAAGCGCCCAGGCCGAGCACGGCCATCATGAGCGGCAAGGTCATCAGCATTCCTTTTGTGGTGCTACCAAAAACCGCGCTGATCTCTTCAGCATTCATAGTGGCCGCAATTGTCATAGCCGCCACCATGGCCCCGACATACGATTCATAAATATCGGCACCCATGCCAGCCACATCACCCACATTGTCGCCCACGTTATCTGCGATCACACCGGGATTGCGGGGGTCGTCTTCAGGTATGCCGGCTTCGATTTTGCCTACGAGATCAGCACCCACATCGGCAGCCTTGGTGAAAATACCGCCACCAATGCGCGCAAAAAGTGCGATTGAAGTCGCACCCATAGAAAAGCCAGCAATGATCGACCCGAGGCCTTCATCTTGGCCAAGAAAATGAAAAATAGAACCCAAAAATAAAAGGCCCAAGCTTGCCACAGCCAGACCCATCACCGAGCCACTGTTAAACGAAATGAGCAAAGCTCGCGACAAACCTTTTTCTTTCGCCGCCGCAGCGGTACGGACGTTACCTTTTGTCGCCGCCTTTATACCTATAAAACCCGCTAGAGCCGACGAAATCGATCCGGCAATAAAAGCCGCCGCCGCATAAAGCCCTAAGCCCCAACCGATGAGCGCGGCCACCACGACAACAAAAATTAAAATTTTGATGTACTCCGCTTTTAAAAACGTCATCGCGCCAAGATGAATCTCTTCAGCAATGGCCTGCATCTTATCTGTACCTGACGGCTGTTTGACGATGTAAATGTAAATAATAGCAGCCACGACAAGACCGACAAGGCCCGCCAAAGGGGCCACCAAACCAAGATCGAAAATCATATGAGGTTCTCCTTAGAAGTACTTAAGAGCGCGTAAGAAACTGGCCGCAGCCGAGGCGCCCCGGAGCGACCGACCGAGGCGTGCCTCTGGCACGTCGCAGGGAGAGTCGCGAGGAGCAACGAAGGATCCGGCCATTTTCTTACGCGCTCTTAATGATTTTCTTTTAGGGCGAAATTAAGTCAAGCAAATCAGGGATTAAC
>JAYUVI010000224.1:0-5474 GCA_043754135.1 Bdellovibrionales bacterium
CAGGCCTTTCGCAAAAATATTGATGGTACAGCGGCCACCTGATCAGTGATTTACGGGGTCATAATAAACGTATTGAAATAAATGCGAAAGACTTGGCCCTGATTGAGTACATTATTGACACGGTCACGGACGACCGACTTCACTCGCGCCTTACCCATTTGTGAACTCAATTCTGAATATGAAAAACCCTCAATCGCCCGCTGAACTATATCGAGCAATTCCTTTTGGCGATCCTTGACTTCGATGGCTGTGTCTTGTGAATCTAATCCCAAATAAAGTTCAAATGCGCCCATGGGGTTAGGTCCACTACCAGCGTCGGGTTTTACATTCACGATCACTTTTTCGAGTAATACGTAAAACTCTACTTCAGGAAAAGCTTGAAATAAATCCTGCATATCATTTTTATCTTTGTAAGCGCGTACAAATTTAGCCCCATCACTGAACGAATGCACTAACGGATCAATGAACCGTGGCAACCAACCACCTAAAACCGTACGGCTTAAAATCGCCAGTGCCGCTACAGTGAAAACGAAAGTCATGAGCAGCGCTAGCTTTTGTACTTTGGTCAGGTCTGAAAACTGCTTCCATCGCGTTTTTACAAATTTAGCTAGAGCTGCAGCCCACGCCTTTGATTGAGCGCTGAAATTTTTGACGTGTTTAGGTAGATCATGACGAATAAAAGTTTTTGTTGAATCAATAAACAGCAAGAACCTATTTTTAAAAACCATCTTCTTAAGATGAAACAAGGCTTTCATTCGCCGCCACGGTTTTAGTAGTGTAGCGAGAATACGATGCCTGAGTGACGACTGCTCTTCGGCTTCCTCCTGATCAGCAGCTTCAGATTCTTCCGCAGCAGCGGCATCGTTGGCTTCGACATCACTCAAAGCTTCAATGTCAGTTTTAAAGGATGGATCTTCAGCCTCGATAATTTTGTCGAGCTCTTCAAGAGAAAATACACCGTCAGCTCCCGGAGCTGCGGCCGCGTCGGCGGCGCTGGGCTTTGGACTCGCATCAGGTGTTGAGGCGTCAGCCATTTTTTCTCCTTAGAGCTCTAGAGTTAGACTTTATTTTTCCATGTCTTAAACCGATACACAATCACGAGGAGAAATTATGAGAAAACTTTTATCATTATCTTCGATTTTACTATCGGCTTTTGGACTTTCGGCCTGCTCGCTTATGGATCTCTCTCGTACAAGACCAAGTGGCTATCAAGACGAAAATGGTCCTTCGAACGCACAAGAATTTTACACTGAACGTAAAATTCGTGTGGTTGAAGACACTAAAGAAGAACTCGGATATTCGGGTCGCGAACTCAGCGAACATGAAGTCGAAATGGTCAAAGCGCGGATTGAACTGAACAACCTAGAAAAAGGTTTGACCTCGAATCTCGAGAAAAAACAATACTATGCTCTCAAGCCGTATTTTCACGGCGACCGAGAACGCATTTATTTTTTAAAGTTGCCCGATCACGAAAGTCGAACACGCTGGGCGAATGCGAGAGGCATCACAACCGAGCAAAGCCTTTTCGATTCGTCGACAACTAAACTGATTGAAAAAAATGATGTGACCCGCGGCATGACCCGCGCAGCCGTTCATCAAAGCTGGGGCGAACCTGAATTTGTTGAAGTCGCAGGCGACCAAATGCGAGGTAACGAGCGCTGGCGATACACCAAACTTGTCGCCACCGACGACGGCTATAATAATGAATCTCGAATTATTTATTTTGAAGGCGGAGTAGTGATCGGTTGGGAGACTCTCAATTAAGACCACTCGATTTCTGTAAGCAAGCCCCGGCACTCTAATAGGCCCACTGTTGAATGATTGTTCAACTTCGTATTTTTTATACATCACACACAAAAAAACTGCAGAAATTTATCACGATTTGAGGGGGCGGTTGTCCTGTTGTATGAAAAGAGTAGAAAATTATTAACGTACTTTTAAAGTTCAAGCTTTAAAATTAAAAGGAGATTAATTATGAATTTCAAAACGATGGTCATTGTCAGTTTGCTCGCAATAACCGGCCGAGCATTCCCCGCTGCAGCTGAAACGGATTACAAGGAACAAGCCCTAATATTAGCCACTTCATTGGTTAAACTAGCGAGCGCCCGGCATGGTGCTCATAATCAACTCATGTATTGTGACAACATTGAATTGTTAGATCGTAAAGAAACCTGGACTCTAAAATCAGAAACTGAGGAGTTTTACGTGTTTGAGGCCCAAATTCATCACTTCGAAAAGCCTGAAGTTAAATGTACGCTGACCGCAGAAGTGCGAAAATCTGACGGCGCAGGCTACATTACTGACGAAAGATAAGTTTTGATTTCATTTGACTCCACCTACGGTGGAGCTCAATTCACCAGCTAGTGTCCCACGAAACATGCACGCGTAGTGGGATTTTATATTGAGCCGCGTTCTCCATAATATTTTTAATATCAAGCGCTTCGGCTTCAACCTGATCTTTGTGACATTCGAATAGCAATTCATCATGCACTTGCAAAAGCATAGGCGCCGAAACGCTTTCTGCTACATCGATCATGGCTTTTTTCATAAGGTCACTCGAAGTCCCTTGAATAGGTGCATTAATCGCCGCTCTTTCACCAAATTTTTGCACATTAGAGTTCGATGACTTCAATTCTTCAAGGTAACGTCTCCGGCCCGAAAGCGCTTCGACATAGCCTTGCTCGCGCGCCACATTCACCGTGTCGAGCATGTATTCTTTTACTTTTTTGAATTTATTAAAATAGCTCTCGATAATCTTCTTCGATTCTTCACGAGAAATATCGAGGGATTCAGCTAAGCCGTACACACCCTGCCCATAGGCTATGCCAAAATTCACCGCTTTAGACATGCGTCGCTGCTCCGGGGTAACGTCTTCAAGCGCCACACTAAAAACTTCTGAAGCCGTAGCCGCGTGAATATCGAGATCTTTTTGAAAGGCATCGCATAACCCTGGGTCACCCGTGATTTCAGCTAACACACGCAGTTCGATTTGACTGTAATCGACTGATAACAAAACATGATCTTTCTTCGCGATAAACGCATTGCGAATCGCACGCCCACGCTCAGTGCGAATCGGAATATTTTGTAAGTTGGGGTTCGCACTCGATAGACGGCCCGTCTGAGTGACAGCCTGGTAAAAACGCGTATGCAGACGGCTATCTCGCGGGTCCACAAGATCAGGCAGCGCATCAACGTAAGTTGATTTCAACTTTGTTAACTCACGGTACTCAGTAACAAGACCGGCGATGGGGTACTGCTCTGCCAACTTTGAAAGCACGTCACTGTCAGTTGAATAACCCGTCTTGGTGCGCTTACTTGACGGGATTTTCAATTTTTCAAAAAGCACTGCACCCAATTGTTTCGGGCTTGAGATATTAAAACTTTCACCCGCCGCTTTATGAATCTCTTTTTCTAAACGGGCGATATCGGTGGTTAAGCCTTCGCTTTGTTCTTTTAAAATTGATTTATCGATGAGAATCCCGCGGCCCTCCATATCGTAGAGTACGGGCACGAGCGGCAGTTCAAATTTTTCAAGCACACTCAAACCGCGAGTTTGTTCGAGTTTTGATTTGAGTAAAGCCTCTAAACTCATTTCACATTTTAAATATTCTTCGGGCCCGGCAAGGTCAGGCAATTTGACGCCCGCGTATTTCTCGTAAACGTCGGCAAAACTTTCAATGCTACCAGCCTTCACCACATAAGCAGCGAGCATGGTGTCCCATTTCGGAGTAATCGAAGTTTTCATTTGCAACGTGTGCCAAATAGATTTCACATCATAGCCGTGCCAGCCCAAAAGCTTGGGACCTAAAATACGGCCGATTTCTTCGAGGCTCGCATCTACTTGAATGACTTTGCCATCGTAACCCAAGCATAAACCGCGTTCGTTCTGTGCCGCCCAAATGTCTTCGTAAGGCTCAATTTTCTTTTTCAACTCATCGAGGTTCCATTGCACAGATTTAAGCGTCGGCATTTTAACACCGACTTCGATTGCTGCACTGACCACTTGCGCGCCGGAGTCTGCAGACAAACTTTCAGCAAAATTCTTTAAATTACGTTTGCTGCCCACCTCGCTCGCTTTGGCGGCCCCGCTCTTGGCGGCTGCCGAGTGCCCCTCCGCAACTGCCCCACCCGCTTCGTCAGGGAAAAGCTTGCGCATAAACGCGCCGAATTCAAGTTCGTCGAGTAAAGCTTTGAAGCTGTCTTTGTCTAGAGGTCTAATTTTCATGTCGTCTAACGACGCATCGATTTTCATATCAGTCACGATCGTGACCAATTTTCTTGCGAGATACGCCGACTTCTTGGACTCCTCAAATTTACCGCGCAAGCTATCACTCTTGATCGATGACAAATTTTCGTAAATACCATCAAGGGTTTTAAATTCAGCAAGCAATTTCTGTGCACCTTTTGGCCCTACTCCACGCACGCCCGGTATGTTGTCTGAACTATCACCGACTATCGCCAAATAATCGATCATTTGCGAAGGTTCCACTCCCCATTTTTCCACCACACCCTCGCGACCCAACCGCACGTTTTTCATGGTGTCGTAAAGCGTGATGCGCTCATTCACTAGCTGAGCAAAATCTTTATCGCCGCTCACAATTGAAACTTCTAAACCATTTTTTGCACCCATCACGGCCAGCGTGCCAATCACGTCATCGGCTTCATAGCGCTCTTGATCTACAGCCAGCACCCCGAGTTTATCGGTAATGTGCCGAATATAAGGCATTTGCGGAATCAAATCTTCAGGCATTTCTGAGCGATTGGCTTTGTAGTCTTCATAAAGTTCTGAGCGAAATGACGGCTCTTTGCGATCAAAACAGAATACCAAATAGTCAGGGCGATTTTCGCGAATGAGCTTGATACACATAGCGAGAAAACCGTAAAGGGCGTTGGTCGGCAGCCCACTGGACGTTCGTAGAGGTGGGATGGCGTAGAACGCACGAAAGAACATGGAGCTCACGTCAACGAGGTACAACTTTTTCATATTTTAATATTCGCGACGAATCGAGCCTGTGAATTGATTAACTTCTACATGATAAATTTGATTCAAGCGCAAAGTGTTGAGCGCGAAATCAGCGATGGGCCCGCGAGAAACTTGTTCGCTGTAAGATTCTAAGTAAAATTCAAGACGATCAAACTGCATTAAATCTTCAGGAGAAGGGGGCAATGTCCCCTTCTCCCATTCCATAATCACATCACTGGTGCAGCCAAAACGCCGTGCAAAATCCGCAGCCGACCAACCTAAACGGAGTCGCAACGATTTAATCTTTTCAGCTGACCATTTATTCATAAAAAAATCCCCTAAAGTCTTTTTTGCGAGCTCACGTTAGCTCGAGACTGTCACACGGTTAGCTTCTAATCCCATTCCCGTTTTTATTACCTCAAAAAAGACTGTTGCGCCATTAACAATATCGTATGGCGCAGCCCCTTCAACCGAGGTGTAATGAAAATACACCTCCTGGCCGTCGAAATCT
>JAYUVI010000225.1:0-3720 GCA_043754135.1 Bdellovibrionales bacterium
CCGATGGCCGATAAAACTGTAGCGTAACGGTCGCCCCAGGCCCACAGGGTCGGCGATTAACCGCGTTTCAATGGCGCGCTTGATTTGACTGCGGACGGCTTTTGGCAGATTGGGAATATCTTCGTCAACTACAGTCTCAAGATACTCAACTGCGAAGGATTTACTTCCAGGCTTTGTCATGAGGAACAGTCTTTTTAGATTTTTCTTCGCGTTTCATTGCCATCTCTGAAAGAAGAAGATCTTCGTGTTTCTCTAAGGCCTCTTCAATAAGCTCTTTCGCCACGACCGACATCGATTTATCTTCTCGTTGCGAGATTTTTTCGACCATCTTAAGTAATTCAGGGTCAAGTACTACATTGAGACGTGGGTTTTTCGTGGGCATAAGGCCTCCGTTTAGCTTTGACTTCAAGTGTATCACTAGTGATGAACCTTTGCAAAGAGGGTTAAATTTGAAGAATTTCGAAGGAGTGCGGCCCCCGTACCAAAAGGAGCCGCCAATCGATCACGACTATTTACGAGTCTAAGAAAAATTCTGGCAGTTTCGTACCAAGCGCCTCAATACGTAGAATATGCCACTCGCCATTTCTGAAGCCCGCTTTAATAAATAGCTCATAGCCTTCACGCAGCATCCCGCTCAGCTCCCGAGTAATAATAACCGGTTCAATCACCTGCCCAGTTTCTGACTGAAGCGATAACCAACCGTCGGCGATTTTTACAATAGTAGTCCACGCGAAAAACGTACGGTCATATTTGATTTTTCGACGGCTTGAGAGTTTTTGCTCGGACTCTTCAATTTCGATAAACAAATCCATCATTTTTTCTTTACGTAGATGTTCTTGATGATAAATTTCTTGTGTGTCGATCATGGGTGTTTTCCTGTTTGTTAAATGGTTGTAATGACGAATTGGACGGCATTCTTGATAGCTTCGCGGGCCGCTTCTCCGAGTGGGGTTTTCTCAAAATCATCAGAGCCAAAAGCAACGCCCACGGCGTCGCCAGAAATCTGCAAGTCGGAGCGATCGATTTTGCCTTCAGCGGCAAACGACTTAACGACTTCGCCAGTCTCAACATTGATGATGCGCATATCAAGTATGACCTTCGCCGATCGTTTAGATCTTTCGACTTCGAGATCAGGCACGAGACCATTGGTCACCCGATCAAGAAGAGCGCCGACGTTCACTTTACGAGCTTTACCTTTATGGCAATACTCAAAGCCAGTGATAGCGCCGACGATAGTGTATTGAGCCGCGCGAAATTTATTTTTCTTCGGCGCGAATTTTTTATTCGCATTGATCAGCTCATGTTCATTCACGTACACCGACTCAAGTTCAGCCCGTTCTTGAATGGCGTATTTGTCGGTTTTAGAAAGCTCGGTGATCAATTGGTCCTGCATGCCACTACCCAACGTATCGTAGTCGAACCACACAAACTCATCGCAACTTCGAGCATGTTTATCCTCAAATCGCGTAACTGAAATTCTTGTGGGTTTAACTGCCGCAGCGGCAGTCGCAGTAACGAAAACGGTTCCGATCGCGACAGTCATGACGGTCATAGCGGCAAGACTCCCGAGCTTTCTTGCGCCCCAATTTAAACTCTTGTGCATTTTGTATTTATTCATACTTCCCCCTTTTGAATAAGTTGTAAGCGGATAGCGCAGCAACGGTTGGGCCAGGTGGAGGGTTAGCTTTATTGCAGAAGAGAGTTCGAGCAACCTCCGAGATCCCGACTTCAAGACAAAAAATCCTCCGAGGCCGGACGCAAATTGACTGCACTTTCGCGCCCATGATAAATTAGAACCTTCTTGATTTTCGTTATTCAAGCCCGGGTGGCGGAATTGGTAGACGCGCTAGATTCAGGTTCTAGTGATCGTAAGGTTGTGCAGGTTCGAGTCCTGTCCCGGGCACCAATCGTCAAGCCATTCGAACCATAATTTTTAAAAAAAGAAGTAGATATAGGCGAAGCGGCAGAAGCCGCCTGCCTTTGTGCGCCCGGATAGGCCTTTTGAAGCTTCAATTCTTACCGGTAGTGGTCTTCATCGACAATAAAGTGGATTTTTACTGAATCGGTACCGACCTTAACCTTGCGTCCGAATTTTTTGACAATAGCCTTTCGCGTTTCAAATTCGCTTTCGCTGAAAACGAACTTTTTATAGTGGTGAGCGAAGGTATCAAAAGTTTCAAGCTGCGCGACTAATTGGTGAGATTTTTAAAAAGATGGTTTCGTGTCACTAGTCCCATTACGTTTGTTCGAATGGGACTGTTTAAATCTGGTTAATTAAGCGTCAGTTCACAAGTGTTATAAAGTGAGCCTTTGAAATACCGGCTATATTGACCGTCGGAGCAAATACTTCTTCCCTGGTTTCACCGTTCAAAGTGTTGAGAATTTTATTCACTATACTGTCACTAAAATAACAGTCGCTGCTCGGTTATTTTTTTGTTAAGTTACTCGAATTATCTGTTCAGTTAGAAAGGTGCTATATTTATGAATAAAATTTTGGTTTTGACAACTCTATTAATTGCAAATTTCGCCACAGCAGACCAGACGCCACTCGGCGGAACAGTTATACTTGAAGAAAATAATAAGGAGCCAGAATCAAGTATCAAAATCAGTGCTTACTGTCTATCTGACGCGAGCATCGGGATATGCCAAAATGTAAGTATTGCTATAGAAAAACCAAATTATGATTTTGAATCAGGTCGTGCCGTTATAGACGGTTCTGAAGTAGAAACTATTGTTATTGATCACCTTGCTACAGATATTCTCGACTACGTTAAAAATAAAGGCGAAGACTTTCTTAACTACAGGGCAGGTAGTGAACTCGACTACAATAAGAGTATGACATTTGCCAGTCCTATAAATATTCCGTTCGGGATTTTGATGATGCCTGTAGCTTTGGTGGCAGATGGGGTCCATTATGCCGCTTTTGTAAGTAAAAAGTCGCAGATGAACGACACTATGGAATTTTTGTTAGATGGAAGCCAAGTTGGCAAGATCAAGGTATACGGCCCTGGCAACATTACTGAGGATTCTTTCTACGCACTTAAGTCTGTGCTTAGAGGTTTGTCAGAGGTACCGAACGTGAGTGGGAACCAAGTTATATCGTCAAACAAGTCCCCAGACGCGACATTGTCGAATGAAAAAGTGGTGCCTATAAGAAATGTACCTTGCGATCATTCTGGGCCAAGTGGGTCGTCAACGACGGGGGGCGTGGGATATGATAGTCAAAGTGGCCTTTCGCGTGCTCGTGCTGCATGGGAATGCGAATCGCTTCACTGAATAGAGAGAAAATTGCGCCATATATATGTAAATGGCTTCGGATTTTCAGAAATTTTTCAACGTTAGCGTTATTAATGACAAATCCCTATAACAAGGCGACTGACCGCCAAAAATCGCTAAATTTGATATAACGATTTTAAAGGGCTGGCCATTAGAGTTAGCTTTTATTTCTTCCACTGCGTTGCCATATGCGACCCTATTAGGCAGTAAGATCGCAAGTGGACGACCATTTGGCCCGTTTAAAACGGACGGGCCAGATCCCATGAAGATTAGATTTTGGCACATCAACCTTCGATTTTTGAGGCCGTCGTCAGCTATTTCTTGAGCTATATGATAAAACTTGCGCTACTTAAAATATTATTTTTAATAATGATATCCTACATTCCGCACCCAAAATCTGCGTGACTAGATTTGTAATCGCGTGAAATTGCTGGATTTATTTTT
>JAYUVI010000226.1:0-6980 GCA_043754135.1 Bdellovibrionales bacterium
GTTTGTTCTGACTTCAACCCTTCATGCTGAGGCAGAACCCGCCGTTTTGGAGCTTTCGCTTACGGCCGAATGTCTCCCCCACAGTTATCTATCAAAAAATTGGCCGGTTGCCGCAATTTATATGCATGGTTTGCTGGAGTGGGAAACTCACCTATACACATATAGGCGCTCATCTGAATTAAGTAACCGACAAAGTTTGGAACAACTCGCCCTAGAAAAGCGAATTCGTATTGCTGTGCCTCTTTCCATTAAAAAGCGTGGCCAATGGCTTATTTGGAATGATGTCAGCCTTAACGAAATCGAAACGCTCGCCCAAGCCGCCTGCGGTGGTGAACCTCTCGCTGAAGGCCGAGACCTCATCGCTTTTTCAAACGGCGGTATTCGCAGCCAAAAATTGACCTGTGGTGAAACCGAAAGCTACTCCCATGTTTTTTCCGTAGGCCTCACAGAATTTGCCAATGGCGAAGGTACTAAAACCTGCGGCGCCACTAACCCAAGATTTCAGCAGCTGATCGAACATGATTTTGAAGCTGGTCTTAAAAAATTCGCGCCATTGATTCGCGCTAACCAAGAAATAAAACTCCCGCTTAAGCCCCACCCCTCACACGCGAAATAAATCACAGGTGAAACTGAAAAGCTCCTCTGAACCCGAGCGCGTAGCGGTCTGAGAAACCTCTTTGATCAACGCCAGAACCTGCGAACGAACCTTCGCGAAATCTTCGCGACTAATACTCTGCACGTTAGTGAAATGTAAACCGTCGGAGTTCGGTATAGCCGCATCGACCAAAGCTCTTTGCCGCCACTGATTGTGAAACACGTGCAAAATTGGTGAGTCTTTTGAAATATGCGTGGCTGATGAACGATACTCGTAACGCTTTTTTAAATCCACCCACTCAATCAACCCGTGCTGCAAAAGAAACTCTAAAATGGTCTGCACAAAAGCCTCTGGCAATTGCGTACGGCGCACAAGCTCGGCAGAAGTTTGAAAACCCATATTGATCAGCACGTGAACAACTAAATAACCCCAGTGGGAGTGATAAGTAATTTCAGAAGCCGCCATCTGCATTTGCGCACCGGGCGCAGGGCGCTTCACGGCTTCTTGAATACTCAAGCGGCGATCACGCAACCGTTGCAATCGCGCCTCAAGATTTTTACGAAAGGTTGAATCGACAGCACGATCCCACTCCACGAGCCACATAAAGTAATCGCTCTCGTCGGCATCGAAGCGCAAAAACTGGGCGATCCGAAAGGCTTGATCGGGCGTCACCTGAATTTTTGTACGGAGTACACGGGAGAGATAAGAAACCTGACACTCAGCCGCCCCCGCCAATTTTCACAGCGCCCCACGATTCAAACCCACGTGATCAGAAAGAAATTTTTTGTAACTCGAGTAATTGAACAACGTCATAATTGGTATCTTATGTACAAAATAAATGTATTTTTTGACAACAAATATTTTGCCACTTGCGTTAAGTCTGCTAAAACGCGAGTAGTTCTAAGCTTAGAGCATTTTAAAAGATCCGACTAAACACATACGACTGCAACTTTAGAAGTTGAAGGAGAACACAAATGAATGCTCGAAAATTTTTCAAAATGTTCACGGTGGCGGCGAGCCTATTAATGGCGAGCTTCGCGGTCTACGCCGATGACGACGGCAACGATGGCTCAAGCGGCGGCACTTATGCTTTATGTAATCGTTCGCTTGAAAGTTACCATATCGACATACGCCAACTACGGGGATACGAAGAGTATCGCCAACTCATGCAAATCGTAAGATCTAAGCTGCCTAAACTGGTTCAAAATTTAAATGAAATCGAAAACTACAATTGGTTTTATTTTTCATCGCAAAATGGCTGTCAGATTGTGCCTAAAGAACAAAAAGGCAACAAGTCCGCCCCGCTTGAACTGCCATTTGAACCAAATGAACCTGTGCGTTTAGTACCCGCCACTCGTCACGTTTACGTACTCGGTGATCAATTTGACCAGCTGCTCGACCCAGAAACCTCGATTCTTCACGAGGCCATACGCGGCATCTGCAGCCAGTTTTACACCCCCCACTTCACTTCTGATGGTCGAATGGTTTTCGATAAAGACGCGCGCAAACTTTTACAAATAAAACAAGACGGCTGTGTCATCGACACTAATTTAGTGCTTATGACTGAGGGCCGCACTCAACCGGCAGAAAAACTTCTTAAAAGTTTAAAATCAATCCCGAACCCACCGTGTGGTACTCCGAACCATGGTGGTCAAAATAATGTGTATTCTTGCAATGATGTACGCGTTAACCCTTTTGCGCTCACGCAAACTGAGTATCAAACGGCTCTAACAACGGCCCATGAGTTACGCGTGCCCGTCTTGCTCATGTTGAGTGATGCCGATCAACTTGTGCAGGATTGGAAGCAACACTATTCAGATTCAAAGATTAAAAAAAGTGTAAGACAAGACTGCTTATATTTGGTGGATGACCATTTTTACGATGTTGAAGTCACCGCAGCAGGCCCGGGCCAAATCGCAATGTCAGGAACCTATGACCAAAACTTTTGCTCACTGACGATCCCGTCACGTTTAGCTGAAAGTCTCGAGGCCCTGAAGCGCTATAATGAAGGCGTACGTATTCTTTATCTGCTTTTCCTATGGAACACGGAGGACCTTATTACTAATCAAGAAATTGAAAGTAATCGCCTTAAAGATGTTGTCGCAGTAGCGAAAACCCGTAATCGTGATCAATACTCAAAAACTCTCGAATACCTCACGCGTTTGACCTTCGATAATCTCTTAGGCATAGGCTGGGACTCGAAAATCCCCTAAACCTCACGACACTCTGTAACCCTTACCGGGGGTGGCCCGCCCGCCGCCGGTTCTAGCGAAGAAAGCCTTTGCCTCCCCCCACCGGTTAATGATACCTATAGCGCACAAAATTTAGGTAAAAAGTTCGCAGACTTACGAGTTCTTCGCAGTCTGTAAATAACGTAAAGAAAGGTTCGCGCTATGTCCACACAGAATTGGTCGTTAGATAAAGTACGTAACATCGGTATTTCGGCACACATCGACTCGGGTAAAACGACACTCACTGAGCGTATCTTGTATTACACAGGCCGAATTCATGCCATTCACGAAGTGAAGGGTAAAGACGGTGTCGGCGCCACTATGGATTCTATGGAGCTCGAGCGCGAGCGCGGGATTACAATTCAATCAGCTGCGACCAATGTGAGTTGGGGCGAAACTGAAATCAACATCATCGATACTCCCGGGCACGTGGATTTCACTATCGAAGTGGAACGCGCACTCCGCGTGTTAGATGGCGCCATTCTCGTTCTTTGCGGTGTAGCTGGCGTGCAATCACAGTCGTTCACTGTGGATCGCCAAATGCGTCGGTATAAAGTCCCGCGCCTGGCATTTATTAATAAACTCGATCGCTCGGGAGCGAACGCGTTTCGCGTGGCCACAGCTTTGCGTGAAAAATTAAATCACAATGCGGTGATGATGCAGATCCCGATCGGCGCTGAAGATAAACTTGAGGGTGTTATCGACCTCGTGAAAATGAAAGCGTATTACTTTTACGGCGACAATGGTGATGAAATCGTTGAAAAAGACATCCCGGTTGAACTGTTAGATGACGCCAAAAAATACCGTACCGAAATGATCGGTAAAGCCGCTGATTTTGACGAAGTAGTTGCGGAAAAATTTTTGATGGAGCAAGACCCTACTGAAGCTGAAATCAAAAAAGCCATTCGCAAAGGTTGCATCAGTTTGCAAATGACACCCGTATTTATGGGCTCGGCTTATAAAAACAAAGGTGTTCAAAAACTTCTCGACGGCGTGACTGAGTACTTGCCGAACCCGACTGAAGTAACAAACGAAGCTCTCGATCAGGATAAAAAAGAAGAGAAGATTGTGCTCCCTTGTGATGCGGCTAAAAATTTCGTTGGCTACGCATTTAAATTGCAAGAGACGCAATTCGGTCAGCTCACTTATGTTCGCTTGTATCAGGGTACAATCAAAAAAGGTGATTTTATCACTAACATGATGACTCAGCGAAAAGTGAAAGTGCCGCGGCTTGTGCGCATGCACTCTGACGATATGAAAGATATTGATTTCGCACAAGCTGGTGACATCGTCGCCCTCTTTGGTATTGATTGCGAAACCGGTACGACTTTCACCGATGGCGTAGTGAACCTTACGATGACTTCGATGTTCGTACCGAACGCGGTTATTTCTTTGGCCGTTAAGCCGAAAGACAAAGCTTCGTCTGATCACTTCACGAAAGCTTTGAACAAATTTAGAAAAGAAGACCCGACGTTTAGAGTTCACCGTGATGAAGAATCGGCTGAAACTATTATTTCAGGCATGGGCGAACTTCACTTAGACGTTTACATGGAGCGTATGCGCCGTGAATTTAAGTGCGATGTGATCGCGGGCGCGCCACAGGTGGCGTATCGTGAAACGATCGCAAGGGCGGCTGAATTTGATTACACCCATAAAAAACAAACGGGTGGTGCAGGTCAGTACGCGAAAGTCGTGGGTCGCTTAGAGCCTATGCCGCCAAACTCAGAAAAAGTTTATGAGTTTGTCGACAATATCGTGGGTGGTCGTATCCCGCGCGAATTCGTACCGGCTTGCGATAAAGGTTTTGCTGAACAAATGGCGAAGGGTCCATTGATCGGCTTCCCGATCGTGAATGTGCGTGTGCATTTAGATGACGGCGCCTACCACGATGTCGATTCATCAGAGATGGCATTTCGAATTTGCGCGATGGCCGCTTTTAGACAAGGTTATGAAAAAGCGAGCCCGTCTGCACTCGAGCCGATCATGAAATTGGAAGTGACTTGCCCAGAAGATTACCAAGGTACAGTGATGGGTCAGATCAACCAGCGCCGTGGTATTATTCAAGGTACTTCGTCAATGGATGGCGGTCTCGTTGTTGTGAACGCTGAAGTACCGCTCTCTGAAATGTTTGGTTACTCGACAGTGTTGCGTTCGGCGACGCAAGGTAAAGGCGAATTCACTATGGAATTCTCACGTTACGCCACTTGCCCACGCAATATTCAAGACGAGTTAGCGAAGAAGTATCAAGAGAAGCGTGCAGCGGAGCAGAAGTAGTTCCGCGCAGAGACGTCGCTGCAGAAGTAGTTCCGCGCAGAGAAGAACAGAGCAGGAGTGCTGCTTCTGGGGTCTGCTGTCGGCAGTCAGCTGTCCGTTCCGGGCGGCTGATAGACCGAGACTGAAACGAACAATATTGAGGGGGGCCTCACATGATTTTATCTGATCGCACACTCACAGAAATGCTAGCTAGCCGCAAGCTTGTTATCGAACCGCTGCAGACCAATTCTGTGCAACCCGCATCAGTCGATTGCCACCTCGGCCGCCATTTTCTTATGGTCGAAGATCGTCAAATGCACACGATCGATATGGAGTCTGAAATAATTTATCGCGAATTTGTTGGTGACGAAATTATTATGCCGCCTCATTCATTTTTACTCGCGACCACTGAAGAGTACATCGAAGTGCCTGACAATTTGACCGCGTTTGTTGAAGGCCGCAGTTCAATTGGGCGCATCGGTTTATTTATTCAAAATGCCGGCTGGGTAGACCCAGGTTTCAAAGGCCAAATCACTCTTGAACTTTACAATGCGAACAGTTTACCGATTCGCTTAAAAGCCGGCCGTCGCATTTGCCAATTGGTTTTTTGCAGTATGGATCAACCGGCAATGAACCCTTACAAAGGCAAGTACCAAGGCCAACGCAAAGCCACCGGCAGTCGTGTTTACCAAGACGCTGAAGTTTCACTGTAAATTTGTCGGCTGAGTTGAGAACGGCCGCTTATTTTTTTTCTGTCACAATACTCAAAACATCAAGTGCTTTGAGCAATTGATAATCGCGGTGTACGTCAAGAGCGCGAGGGTTATAAATTTTGTCGGCACTACCCTGTGTTTGCAATTTAGTTTTTAGCGGTTCAAGGTCACGTTCTACGCGAGGGACGTACGGCTCAATATCAGGCGCCGCTATAGGATATGAGAACAGATCTTTTTCACGAAAAGAAGAAAGATTATCTGGATTTGCCTTTGGTCTTACTGGCACTTTTATGTCGGGCACTATTCCACGAATTTGGTTGGAGCGACCGCCCGGCTGATAAAACACATGTATGGTGCGAAAAAAGCTAATGCCAGAATGCCGATCCCAATTCTCCTCCTTCGCTTGCTGAGTTCCTTTACCAAAAGTTGTTTGACCTACGATAAAGGCTCGCCCGTAATCCTGTAGCGCTCCGGCAAATAACTCAGAGGCACTAGCGGTTTCACCATTAACCAATACCACTAAAGGTAAATCAGTGAGGGGCTCCGAGTTTGTCCACATTCTATCGCTTGGGTAGGTATCAATAATTGATTTAAAGAAGGCCACTGTCGAGCCACGTGGTAAAAACATCCCCGCCAATTCATTTGCCAAATAGGTCAGCCCACCACCATTGTATCGCAAATCTAAAATAAACCCGCTCACATTCATCATTAACTGGGCTCGTATGGTAAACGCGACTTCTTCACTCACTCGCTTATCCATAAAATTATCGATTTGAATGTAGCCCCAGTTTTTATTATTTTGTGTCAGTGTATGCGCGTTTACGGGCTCAAATTTAATTGTGTCGCGCACGGCATTGACCCACATATTGCCAACAAACGGTCGCTGAATGAGTAATCGCAAACTCGTGCTTCGTGCTCCAAAAAGACCTTTGCGAAAGTCCTTAAAATCTTGCAGGTTAGGTTTTGCCGATGGCGCTTTAAAAAACGTACCATTGTAACCGAGCAGCCGATCATTCATACGCAAACCGGCGCGCTCGGCCGGGCTATCGGGGAAAGGTTTAATTAAAATTTCACCGCTTTCAGCAATAAAAAACAGCTCGCAATCAATCCCGGTTTCAGTTTGATAAGCTCCAGATGTATTGGCCTCAAATAACTCGTTGGTCGTCAACCAACTATGTGGGCTTTCAG
>JAYUVI010000227.1:0-3625 GCA_043754135.1 Bdellovibrionales bacterium
CGTCGGTGAGCGGGAGTGGTTGACCAGTCGTCGGTAACGGCTCATCGGCACCCACGTTTTCAATGCATAGGGCGGCGCGATTCAAACCAATCACATGTCGAGCGGGAAAATCGAGAGGTAGTAATTGGTGAATATCACCATCTTGCCCCACCACAAAATGGCAGCCCACATTCACACGACCATTTTGTTGCAAAAGTGCGCGATCGCCACCCATAAGCAGAGGTGCAAAAGTGTTGATCGCTGAGTCCACTGTTTCGCCAGCAGTCCAATGCATCACTACTAGAGTGGGGTGAAATTCCGTTGAAGGATTGCCTGTGCGCACTTGAAAATATTCCGACATTAAAGCTTCGCGAGTTAAACCATCAGATGATCTCCACGAAATTTTATTTTGATCATCTTGAATTAATGGCGCCTCATAAGCCTGATTTAGAAAATCTGCCGGCAATAAATAGGCCGCGGGGATATCTCCTTCAATGTTTTCTGCAGCCAACGCCGGAACGTGAGAAAAACCAAGTGAAATACAAATTATGTAGGAATGCAGCCGACTCATAGTTACACCTCAGCCTGAAAAATTTACTGAGACATACAGTGTACAGTTGCCGCCGACAAGTTCGTCACAAATCCACTTAGATTTACGACAACTTTGCCAGTAAAAAATGCGCGTGTGATTAATGCTTAGACACAGGCCACGCCCAGAACTTAGCACGAAAGACGCCACTCTAACTTACCACTAAAGTCGACACCCTACCGCTTCGACACGGCCTCTTCTTTTAAAACCTTTTTAGCGAAAACAAATACCACTAGCGCCACGAGAACAAAATCGAGCGTCGCCGAAATGAATTTGCCGTAAAAAATGCCGCTCCAGTTGAGTTGTGCGATATTTTCGGCTCCCATTTGACGCAACAAAGGCTGCAATAGCCCTGGGGTGATGATGTCATTCACCAAACTTGTCACCATATTGTTCACCTTGCCACCAATAACGACCGCCATAGCCAGACCGATGATGCCGTATTGCTTGAGAAAACTGATAAATTCTTTGATCAACATTTGCTGCTCCCTTTGTAAAACAGTATGATACAAGCGGGATTATATGAAATCTTCAAACATTTCAAAATATATCGACAACACCAGCGGCTTACGTGCCACTGTCATCAATGCGACTGAAGCTGTTCGCAAAATGCAAACCATTCAGCACAGCTACCCGATCGCCACTATGATGGTCGGACGCTCAATGGTCGCAGCCGCCTTGATGGCCGCCCAACTTAAAGACGAAGAACTTGTGAGTTTGTACTTTCACGGTAATGGCCCCATCGAAACTGTTTTTGCCGAGGCCAGCTTTGAGGGCGCAGTACGCGGCTATACCCCCCACCCGCAGCTTGAACTTGAATTGCGCGAAGGGCGCCTTGACCTAACCACGGCCATAGGGCGCGGCACCTTAACTGTTGTGCGCACGCACCCGCAAGCGACACAGCCCTATCGCGGTACCGTTGAAATTCAAACCGGAGAAGTCGGTGACGATGTCGCTTTTTATTTGCAGCAGTCACAGCAGGTGCGCACCGTTGTCGCTGTCGGTGTGAAGGTGAACGCTTACGGGCATGTTCAGTCCGCTGGTGGCATTATCATCGAGCTTTTACCAGAGGCCAACGCCATGGTTGAAATTATTATCGCCAATCGGGTGAGCGAAGCCAGTTCACTTTCTGAAGCTCTAGATGCCGGCGCGAATAACGACGATATTATGAAAATGTATCTTGAAGGGTTTAAAATCGAAGAACTCGAACACCCGCATACACTGAACTATTCATGCAGTTGCAACAGCGACCGACTCATACGCTCGCTCGAATTTTTACCACTCACTGATCTCGATGATATTTTAGAAAAAAAAGAACCCATTGAGGCCAAGTGCGAATTCTGCGGTCGCCAATACAAGCTGCCCAGCACAGCGGCACAACAAGTTCGGGATAAAAAATTTAAAAACTCGCTGAACTAAGAAGCGCGTGCCCCAACGCCCGCGCTTGTTGAGTCTCCAACACCTGCCGCAACATATCTTTCGCAATACCTTGTCGCCGCATTGACGGGCGAACTTCGTAACCTACGTTGCCGCCAAATTCTTTGAGACTGTCGTTAAGTGTATGGCGAATTGAAATTTTACCAACGACTTCAGCTTCGGCTGATGCATCGAGGGTGGCCCAATAAACTGTTTCGCAAACTAAACCAGGGCCTGGACTGTTCTCGTTTTGTACAAGGCGAGCCACAAACTGAGCTGGTGATTCTGCTGCCCCTGGCAAATAGCCCGGCCAGATAGGATCACCGCTTTTCGCCATCTCATCGATAAACGCTGAGTAAGATGGCCATAACTTTTCTTGGGGCGTCGCAAGTATTATCATTTTACATCATTATAAAATCATAACTACGAACCGTTTTGCGCCCATTGGCTTTTGCGCGCCTGGCCGCTTGTTCAAGTAGCCAATAGGCCCAACCATTTAAACCATTGAGGGCATCAGCTGAAGTGTTGCAACCGGCTTTTTTCAAAATCGCTTTCGCTTTGCTCGTCACAATAATGGGATCCATTTTTTTCTTTGCCATATGTTCCTCCTCGGCAGTAGAAAACGAATGATAGGCTGAGTGCGTGATGATTTGAAAGTTATATTTCACCGAAATCTAGATAACATTAAAGAGGAGACTTTATGAGCATTACAAAAATTACACCGATTTTGGTAGTCGAGTCTGTCGATCAAAATTTACCGTTTTGGCAAAATCAACTGGGCTATAAAGTGACGGTTTCAGTCCCCCACGGAGCCGCCACAGGCTTTGTTATTTTAGCTCGTGAAGGGTCTGAGATGATGCTTCAATCCATCGACTGTGTGACAGACGATTTAAAACTGCCCACAATTAAAGTCGGTGACGTACTGCTTTACGCTGACACAGACTCGCTCGATAAAACCATGCAACAAAATAAAGATGCTCAAATTGTTATCCACAAGCGAAAAACTGGCTATGGCGCCACTGAAGTTTGGGTGCGCACACCCGCAGGTCAAATCATGGGTTTTTCAGAATTTACAAAGTGACGTACGATAGAATTTAATAAACGAGTCGCGTCGCTACTTAGCTTTGTAAACGCGACTGCACACACGAACTTTGAAGTTCGAGATTACTGACAGAAAACCATCATGCCCATTTGGTTGTACAACCACATACCCATACAGTTAGTGCCAAAACATTGGCCGCTCTGCCCGGTGGTCGAAAAGTACATTCCGAAACAAGCGCCTGGCATCATGCCCCAGCCTTGCCCCTGCTGCTGGCCGTAATAGCCTTGCTGACCGTAATAGCCTTGCTGTTGACCATACTGGCCGCCGTTCTGGCCACCATACTGATTGCCGTAACCTTGCTGCTGCGAATACGGATTAGTCGGTCTCGTTTTTGAAGAGCCTGATTTTTTGCTGCAGGCGACGAGATTGATACAGATGGCGACAATTACTAAAAACTTAAATGTGTGTTTTGTTTTCATAACTCTGATCTATAGTAGAATATCGTAATCATCGCTCACATTTTTTGCAGTCACATTTGTTTATTACTAATATTCAGAAAACAGGCGTGATCTTTTTTCTATCACAGTGTCGAACTTACA
>JAYUVI010000228.1:0-4023 GCA_043754135.1 Bdellovibrionales bacterium
CCGTATTTATTTATGTTTCAAAGCAAGCGACGAGCCGTTCTGAAGTGAAAGAATTTGTAAAATTCTATATCAATCAAGCGGCCAAAACTGTTAAAGACGTGGGATACATTCCGCTTTCTGCTGACAAATATAAAACAGCTTTGGCGGATTTTCATAAAGCATTGAAGTGAAAGAACTTTGAATGAACAACTGACGCGCTCGAAAAGAGCCGATCAAATTTGGAGCTGGATACTTAAATTCGGCGTGCTGCTGTCGCTTATAACGACGGCAGCAGTTGTTTTATTACTTAGTCGTGAAACCTGGCATTTTCTCAATGTCGTGCCCATGAAGGAATTTTTCTTTGGCGCGCAGTGGGAGCCGCTTATCGAGCCGAAAACCTTTGGGGTGCGGTCATTGGTGAATGGCACTTTCATGGTGGCTTTCGGTTCGTTGATTCTGGCTTTACCTCTCGGCTTGTACTCAGCGTTTTATCTCAGTGAAATTTCACACCCACGGATGCGCGGTATTTTGAAGCCGGCCCTTGAAATTTTGGCTGGCATACCGACGGTGGTGTACGGCTATTTTGCGATCACTTTTGTCACGCCGCTGTTACGTAAAGTTTTGCCGGAGTTAGAGATTTTTAATGCACTCAGTGCTTCAATCGTTGTCGCGATTATGATTTTGCCGATGATTGCCTCGCTTTGCGATGACGCTTTTAGGGCACTCCCTCGTAGTTTGCGCGAAGGCGGTTATGCTCTCGGCGCGACCACAAGAGAAGTGATTTGGGGAGTACTTTTGCCAGCGGCTTCGGGTCGTGTGGTAGCCGCTATTATGTTGGCGGTTTCGCGCGCGGCGGGTGAGACCATGGCCGTGAGTCTAGCGGCGGGCAGTACGCCTAATAACTCGGTTAATTTTCTCGAAAGTATTCAGACAATGACCGCCTACATTGTGCAAGTGAGTTTGGGAGATGTGGCTTCAGGCAGCATTGAGTATTTGAGCAGTTATGCAGTTGGCGCGCTCTTATTTTTTATCACTATGCTTTTGAACGGTGTGGGCACGTACCTGATTTTCAAAGCCCCCAAAGGGGTGTCAGCATGAGATATCGTCAGTTCAGAGACAAAGTTTTTCGCGCTATTTGTTTTACATTTGCATGGTCGTCTGTCGTGATTCTTATCGTGCTTTTGGGATCGATTATTGGAGACGGCTGGATGGTTTTAAAACCTCATTTTTTTACGAGCTTCCCCTCACGTTTTGCCGATAAGGCCGGCATTTACGCCGCCATTGTGGGTAGTTTTTGGGTGATGAGTGTGACGGCGCTCATTTCAATACCTATCGGTGTGTCGACGGCGCTGTTTTTAGAAGAGTATGCCCCTCGGCATCGTTTTTTTACTATCGTACAGGTCAATATTTCAACCTTAGCGGGTATGCCTTCGATTGTTTATGGGCTTTTAGGTTTGAGTTTCTTTGTGCGTCTTATGGCGCTTGAGCGCAGTGTGATTTCGGCTGCAATGTGCATGAGTTTGCTTGTGCTGCCCACGATTATTATTGCTTCGCAAGGGGCGATCAGAGCTGTGCCCCAAACTTTGCGTGATGCCGCTTTTGCGCTCGGTGCCCGTCGTTACCAAGTGGTTTTCGGCCAGGTTTTACCGGCCGCGGTGCCTGGTATTATGACCGGTATTATTTTAGCGATTTCGCGGGCCATGGGCGAGTCGGCGCCTCTGATACTTTTAGGAGCCCTCAGCTACGTGGCTTTCGTGCCTAAAGGGATCATGGACGCTTACACTGTTTTGCCAGTGCAAATTTTTAATTGGGCATCACGGCCGCAGCAAGAATTTCACAGCCTGGCCGCGGGGGCTATTATAGTTCTCATTGTTTTTTTGTTTGCCTTAAATTTAGGGGCCATTATTATACGGAACCGCTTTCAAAGATATAAGTAGGCCTTTTCCCAGGATGTCAGATGTCGGTATCGAACGGTCACGCCAGTTTTAAAGACACAAAGCAAGACGACTCGATCGTGCTCGAAACTCGCGATGTGTCGATTTGGTATGGCACGAACCAAGCTATACGCGATGTGAATGTCAAAATTCCCCGCAACAAAGTGATGGCCATTATTGGCCCCTCAGGTTGTGGTAAGAGTACGCTTTTGCGCACAATTAATCGCATGAATGATTTTATCCCTGATCTCAAAGTGAGTGGGCAGATTTTGTTCAATGGACGCGATATTTTCGCGAAAAAAATGGATCCCGTTGAGATTCGGCGTCGCATCGGCATGGTGTTTCAGCGCCCTAACCCTTTCCCGAAGTCGATTCGCGCGAATATCGTGTGGGGCCCTAAAATTAATGGTTACAAAGGCGACTTCGATGACCTTGTAGAAGCCTCGTTACGTAGTGCCGCTTTATGGGAAGAAGTTAAAGATCGCTTGAATGAATCGGCTTTAGCTCTGTCGGGTGGTCAGCAGCAGCGACTTTGTATCGCCCGCGCCATCGCTATGCAGCCAGAAGTGATTCTGATGGATGAACCCTGTTCAGCGCTTGACCCGCGGGCAACGGCCCGTATCGAAGATTTGATAGGGGAACTTCGCAATAACTACACAATTGTCATCGTCACCCATAACATGCAACAGGCCGCTCGCGTTTCAGATGAACTACTTTTCTTTTACGAAGGCGAATTGATCGAAGCGGGTATCACCAAAAAGATTTTTACTAATCCTGAGAAAAAGCGTACCCAGGATTATATTACTGGCCGATTCGGTTGATTTATTGTCATAATAAAGAGTGGTTCTGTTGCTGTTGAGCTTATGGAGGTTCGATGTCAGCACATTTAGTTAATGAGTTAGATCAGTTGAAGAAAAAGCTATTACACTTGGGCTGGATGGCCGAGCAGAGCGTGCGTCGCGGTGGCTTGGCGTTGAAAAATATGGATGTGAAGCAAGCTCGCGAAGTCATATTAATGGACGAGCAGATTGACCTGGCCGAAGTCGAGATTGAAGAAGACTGTTTAAAAATATTGGCGCTCCATCAACCTGTTGCCAATGATTTGCGTTTTGTGATTTCAGCTATGAAAATCAATAATGATTTAGAGCGAATTGGCGACTTAGGCGTGAATATCGCTGAGCGAGCTATTTATTTGGGTAAAAAACCGCCGGTGCCGATTCCTTTTGATTTTGAAAACATGTGGCAATTGTCGCTCGATATGGTGAAGCGTTCGCTAGACGCTCTCGTGCGTTTAGATGTTAACGAAGCCAAAAAAGTTTGCGAAGACGATGACAAAGTCGATGAGCTCAATAAGGCGATGTATAACAAAGTTTATGAGTGCATTCATAAAACTCCTGAGCATGTTGAGGCTTTGATTCACTACTTATCGGTTTCACGCCACCTAGAGCGCGTGGCCGATTACGCCACTAATATTTGTGAAGACGTGATTTATATGATCGAAGGTAAAATTGTGCGCCACCAGCCTGAAGAGTATTTGACGGGCAAACGTTACGAAACTCCGGGTGAACCAAAGGGCGATTAGTAGAAAAAGTGGTCTATGTCCGAAGCGAAGCCTGCAGGGCAAATGGGGCGGCATGATGAGAATTTCTTTAAGCACATTATTGAGCACGATCACGATTATTTTTCTTATCGGTTGCGCCAACGAAGATAAAATCAAAGATAAACCTTTAGACCCGCCAGAAGCCCGCATTATGCGCCACGGGGTTCGCTCCGCCATTCGTGAAAACATGAGCGGTTACGATTCTTGCTACAATGAACTTTTAAAACGCAAGCCCAATGCCGAAGGGAAAATCTTGCTCGGCTGGGACATTGTTGAAAAAGGTGCAGTCACCAACCCCACCATCGTGAAGTCGACATTGAAAGATGCGAAAATGGAAAAATGCATGCTCGAGGCGACACAGAAAGTGGCCTTCCCCGCGCCGCCGAAAAATCGCGAAATGCGTGTCGGCTACCCTTTTGTCTTTACTTCAAAAGTGAAAAATAAAATTATTTCTCAGTAAATCTCTATTCAGCACCGGGATTATTTGTAGCTGGTACAGGCTTTGCTCAT
>JAYUVI010000229.1:0-4921 GCA_043754135.1 Bdellovibrionales bacterium
CTGACCGTCAGGAGTGATGGTAATGCCGTCTTCGTATCCCTCGGTATTAATAAAATCTCCGGGTACCGCCATGGCTTGACCGGCCCCGGCCATGACAGATTGAAAAACTACAGCCTTGCGGGTGATGGTCGCATCATCAAAAGAAACTGTAATCGCATAAGTGCCTGTCGCTGGAGGTGTAACGGTGAAACTGTAAGTGCCATCACTATGATCTGTCACCGCTGTAAGCCCTGAATTTTTGACAGCGACAGTGCGAGCCAAGAGTGCGCACGCAGTTGCCTGTTGATCAGACCGAGGCTATTCGACCACTTCGACGCTTCAACTTTGAACGATCGCCCAGATGATATAGTAGTGCGTGCAGTGATGCACCATCTGGTCAAAACCGAGACAGTTCCAAAATCCTGATTTATCGCGATCACTGTAGCGGCCCAAGTATTTTGGGCTCGCTTTCAAGCGATCCATGGTGAAATGCACGGCAAAATCAAACAACGACATGTACCAAAGCGTTGGCTTCACCACCATAAGAATAGCCAGTGTAAAACTCGCATGAACTGCACAATGCAAAGCCAGTGGTGGTATGAACGCCCAACCCGGTAATGTCTTTTTTAACATATATTCACGTTGTAACGGAAAATCGCAAATAAAATGCTTAAATTGAAACGCAATGAGGAGTATAAAAACCCACTCCATACTAGCTGCCATATAGATAATACGATAAAGAGAAAGAGCCCAATTAACAATCAAAAAAGAGTTTCTTACTGTGAATAGCACGACCATGAGCCCAGCGACTTCAGTCCGGGAAAAACCCGAAAATCCCCTCTTAAATTTACTCTTCAATATTGTCTTGCCCGTCATGGTTTTGAATCAGCTCTCCAAACGCGTGGGCGAGCATGGACCGCTACTGGCACTGGTTCTAGGCCTGTCACTGCCGATCGGCTATGGCATTTACGATTATGTCACACGAAAAAAAATGAATTTTATTTCTATTCTGGGAGTGCTCAATGTGGCCTTCACCGGGGGTTTTGCCCTGCTCAAACTCACCGGTATTTGGTTTGCGGTGAAGGAAGCTTTCTTCCCCGCCCTAATTGGCATGGCGGTGTTCGCGTCGAATTTTTTTGATCGGCCGTTTATTCGTACGTTATTTTGGAACACCAACGTTTTTCAAATTGACCGTATTGAATCTCGCCTTGCCGAAAAAAATGCTGTACCTGCACTCCAACACCTTTTCAAAACAGCCACGACTTTTTTTGGCTGCACATTTGCAGTTAGCGCCGTCAGCAACTACGTTTTGGCGGCCAAGATATTTACACCGATCGACCCCACGCTGGCTGATCTAGTCCAAAGTGAAATTTTAAATAAGCAAATCGCCGACATGACCTTAAAAGGTTACCTCGTGATTGCGTTGCCGATGACTGTATTTATGGCGATTTTGCTTTGGTACATGATTCGTCGACTGCGACAAATCACGAATTTACCGACGGAAGAAATTCTCGCTCAAGGCTCTTGAGACCTCTCAATTTCATCTAAATACAGCTCGTATTCGTCTTCTTCGGGCACATCGCCCGAATGCTTCATCACCTTGTTCATTTGATCGCGTGCCTTCACAAACTCTGCCCGTGAAATTTCAAATAGGCGCTGACGCTCTTTTAACTCACGTTCAAAAGCACTCGGGTCTTCTTTTGGTTTTTCTTTGCGTGCTTGTACAAATGCTTGCCGGGCTTTTTCATCTTCAGTAGCGGTTCGGTGCCGATCGGCGCGTTTTTCATCTTCGCCTTTACGGCGCTCGAGATCTTGCTGATCTTTATCATCAAGACGATTATAAAAATCGCGCACGCGCTCTTGCCGGTACTCCCTTTTGATGGTGAACTCATCGGTCACACTCATCACTTTATCATTAGGCGCACCATTGGTGGTGTTGTTGGCGACAGCTGGGGAAGATATACACAGCGTGGTTGCAAAGAACAGCGCACCTGCCGAGATTAGCGTCGCTGCAATAGCCAGCAGTGCGGCCATCACACCACCCGCACCGGCATTTCGGATTGCAATTTTTTCTCGATTCATCACTCCCCTATTATGCCTCGTAGTCGATCTTATTGCCAACTCGACTTAGGCTCAGGCAGAATACTCGACCTATGGAACAACTTATAGAATTCACCGTGTTTTCAGGCAAAGTCGTCATTATTTTCTTGTTCATTGTCGGGCTTATTTTATTAATTGCGAGTCTCATAGCCCGCCAGAAAATGAAACCTGAACTCGAAGTTGAAAGCGTCAATGATAAGCTGGATGACCTTCAATTCATGCTTGAGTCAGCTGTTTTCGACAAAGCTCAATTCAAAGCGGCTGAAAAAGAGCGCAAGAAAAAAGAAAAAGCGGCTGAAAAAGCCGACAAAGAAGATAAAAAGCGCATCCCCCATATCTTTTTACTCAAGTTCGATGGCGACGTACAAGCTAAGGCCGTCGAACAATTGCGCGATGAAATCACCGCGGTACTCACCGTTTTTCAACCCGGTGACGAAGTGGTGATGTGCATTGAAAGTCCCGGCGGAACGGTACATGGTTACGGCTTAGCAGCAGCGCAGATTTTACGCTTGAAAAATGCTGGTTTAGCCGTCACCGCCTGCGTTGACTTAGTGGCCGCTAGTGGCGGTTACATGATGGCTTGCACCGCCAACAAAATTCTTGCGGCACCCTTCGCTATCGTGGGTTCGATCGGCGTGATTGCGCAAGTACCTAATTTTAATAAATTGTTGAAAAAACATAACGTGGATTACGAAGAGATTTCTTCTGGCGAATATAAACGCACAGTCAGTGTTATGGGCGAAATCACCGAAAAGGGTCGCGCAAAATTCTTAGAACAGATCACTGATACACATGAACTTTTTAAAGAGTTTGTGAAAAGTAAACGCCCGCAAGTCGATCTGTCACAAGTGGCCACCGGCGAGTACTGGTTTGCTATACGGGCCAAAGAACTCAATTTAATCGATGAAATTATGACGAGCGATGAATACCTATTCAGTCGCAAAACTGACGCCAAAATTTACAGCATTAAGTATCAGCCGAAAAAGAATTTGGGTGATAAAATCAGTGAAATTTTCAGTCAGTCCGCTGAACGCGCACTGATGAAAGTACTCAGTCAGTTCACAAACCCGCCGCGCTTTTGATTAGCGGCATTGACCAATCCCCTGACACGACCCAATTGACGGCCCTGCCTGGGTACTGGGCCTGCACCACACCGGTCACGCCTTCGCCGTGGGCCCATTGACCCTCAGAACGAAATACTGATTTCTTATCGACTGCGAGCGCGCGCCATTTTGACCACGTCCCTTGGCGACCGCCCTCATTCACGACAAGATCTCCAGATAAATCATGCAATTTATATTCGCCTATGCGCGTGCGGTCTATTGTCACAACAAACGAAAAAAGATTAAGGAAAAAAGTGCGCCATTTACTCTCGGGTTTCAAAGCAAAAGACTCAGCCCGAGTGTTTAAGCCCCACACGTCGTTCTGAAAACGCGCTGCCAACTTCAACTTTTTGGCAGACCATTGGTGCGTTTGATATTCTCCAATCAAAACATCAGCGTTTAAAAGCGTCACCGTCGACTCTGTCATTTCGCCCTGCGCTTTCAAACTAACATTATTCAAAACACCGCCCCACAAAACTTTTTGCAGTGCGACCGGCAACGCAAACTGAGGGAAGTTCGCACTAAATTCACCATTACCCATAGGAGTAAAAGTGAAATTGACGGCACCATTGATTTCACCTGTGCCTATGACAAAATTATCGGCGCCACCAGAAAAGCGCGAGCCATCGTAGTTGATTTTTAGGGCCATGCGCTCAATTTTTTGGTGTAGCTGGCCAGAAGTCCCCACACCGTATATTTCGGCATTACGTATATCGCCGATCACATCGTAGGCCTGACGATTGAATAACTTTAGTTCACCCGAAAAATGCCCATACTGGCTGACAAGCAGCCAATGCTTCTGCAGTCCAAGGTCGCTCAAGACTTGGCGTACGTCGAGATCTTGAATCTGCATTTGAATCGGACCACCCGCACTCAAACTCTCAATTTTAGAAGTTTTCACCAACATTTCGCCCAATTCGCCATAGAGCCGACACTGGTGGAGCTCAATCGGTAGCGACCAAAAATCGCGAATCGTACCTTGTAAACTCATATCGCAATTGAGCCACTGGTTTTTAAGTGTTGGGTTGAGACCTGGCAACAAACTCCAGTGATGCATGATATTTAAAACATTCTGCGCCGGCATATCTTGCGAAAATAACTTGAAGTTAATGTCGCCGCGATCGACTGCCCATTCTGCCGCGATTTGAAATTGTCCTTCTTTCAGATTGCTGCGCCCTTGGGCCGTCACCGAATCTGAACGAACGAGCACTTCTGTTTTTATGCCGCCCACCTGTTCGGACCCGACCCATGGTTCGCCCAAATGTATTTCAAAACGCGCTTGGCTCTCGCCTTTGTCGGCAAGAAACTTCATGTCGAGGTCTTTCACCACGACAGGGGCCAAGCCCTGGTTGTCGCGTAGGATCTGCAATTCTTCGACGCTAAATTCATCGAGGTAACGAGTGGTGTTGACGACCTCTTTGCTCCAGCGTTTTTGAAAAAACCTTTCTAAGGACATAAACTCGTCGGTGACCGCGATTTCACCCACCTTAGCTTTGCATGTTTGTGGTCGAATAAAAAATTGTACACGACCGGCGTGAACATTGCCGAAACGCAATTTGTTGCTAAAAAACGAGCGCAGTTCAAAAGGCACGATCAATTGGTCAATGTGCAATGTCGAATTAGTGATGCACGGATTTTTCGCGCGAAAAACCAAGCCGTCGAGCTCAACCGCGAAAGCCGGCCAAATGCCATTGGCCAACTGCAATTTAGCTGAGGTGAATTCAATATTAAATTTCGGT
>JAYUVI010000230.1:0-2483 GCA_043754135.1 Bdellovibrionales bacterium
CGCAAGGCGTATCAGCTTCAGCTTTTAGAGAAATCTAAGACATCGCTCATACAAGACGACTTTAAATTACGGGATCACTCGAGTATGACCATGGCGATCGACCCCAAAGACATCATGCTCGCGAAAGAGATGATTCAAGAGTTTCGAAAAAAACTGTCGTCTTTACTTGAAAATAAAAAGAATAAAAAGAAAGAAGTCTATCAATTGCAAATCGGGTTTTACCCGCTCACGCGAACAAAGAAAGGTCAGAGTAAATGAAAAAAAACATCTTCAATGCAAGCCTCACTATGACATTAATTTTAGGCTGTTTATCAGCCTATGCAGGTCAGGAGGGCGGCGGTACTTACGCTCTTTGCGACTACACGTTGATCCATTACGCCCGCCCGATGTCGCAGTTGAAAGGCCAACACGGGAAAGGTTCAGCGTTCGAAGATTATCGCGCGATCATAGAAACCATGAGAGAAAAATTGCCGCGTTTAGCGAAGCAACTTGAAAAAGTAGAGAACTATGAGTGGTTTGAACTCTCACCGTCAGAGGGCTGCCGCTTTGTGGAGCGAGTGCCGGCTGATGATCATAGCCCGCTGCAACTGCCGATTGATGTTGAAGAAGCCATTCATATGAACACTGAGACTGAACAAGTGTTTGTGATGGGTCACCGCTTCGAAAATTTAAAAGACCCCGAAATTAGTTTATTGAACGAGGCTGTGCGAACCATTTGTGCTCAGGCGTACAGTGATAGCGAATTGGAGCACGCCTGCGTATTAGGTTTGGGCGTGACGCTGGCGACCACGGGCCGTACGGGTTCGGCTGGCAAAATTTCAGCTGAAATCAAGAGAAAGAAAAGTACAAGTCAATTGAGTTACTATGGCTTCGTGGGCTTCACTAAAAATCAATACTTACAATACTTAGAAGAATTTAAACTGCTACCTAAAGCATTCGAAGCTTTTGCGCAAGAGTACACTCGGGTCACGGAGTTTTTGACAACGCAGACCCGCCCCATGCTGCCGAAAGCTGGTTGTGAATATCCAAGTTTTTGGTATCCCGCTTTAATGACGAAAGAAGATGCGGCTCATATGCGTTTATTCAGCCGGCAGAAATATGAGTCTTGTGTTTACGAATTTTCGACGCCGTTGATTGAACTTTTAAGACCGATCGCCCAATTAAACCCATTAGGGAAATTAGCTTTTCTCTGGGAGAACATTTCGCCCGCAGACGGTATTACGCAAATGCCTGTTCCTATACAAGGATTTGACAATCCACAAGCCATTGCACGTACCCGCCGAGGTTTTTACAATATGGCCAATATGACACTTGAACAGGCGATTGAAATTAGCACGACGAAATAAATACGAGCACGCTAGGGTTGTAAAATCGAAATTTACGACCCTAGCCTTAAGTCCTAAAATAACGATTTAGTGCGTCGCAAACCAAATACTTAAAGGCATTTTTTTATAATTGCGTGCTTAATTAAGTCTAAATCAAAAAATCTACCATTTAGGTGACCAGTAACAGCATAAATAACCGGGGGAATAATGTTTACTTTCAAAAGGCGTATTTCAATCGCGATTTTATTAACGTCTCTGCTTGCAGTTCAGACTTTTGCTTCAGCCAACCACTTGGGTAACCTTGTAAAATCGAACCACGGCAAAGTTCATGCATTAGCTTATAGTTGGACTAACGTTTCAATGGATGGTGGTTTTGTTTCGAGCCTGGCTTTTAATCCTCTTGCCCCGAATCAGGTTTGGGCCTCGGGCGATGATTCTTCGGGTATTTACAAATCAACTGACGCCGGGGTCACTTGGCAGCTCATGACAAATACTCCGCCTGATCATTCGACTTATTCAATTGTGATCGACCCAGTCAACCCGAACAATATCTATGCACCAAATCATTTTGGCCGTGGTCTATTGTTAACTCACGATGGTGGATCAACTTGGTCGGTAGAAGGGGCTGGCTTACCTACCACAGGTGAGGAGAAGCGCGTTTATGATTTTGCGATCGATAGTGGCGCGCCGACCTCGCTCTATGCAGCAACGGCCGGTGGGATATATAAGTCAACGGACTCGGGTGCAAATTTTAGCCTGCTAACTTCGACTGCCTTTACAAGGGGTTTAGATTTTCGAGCTGTCACAGTTTTGGCCGGCAGCCCGACGCGAGTTTTTGCGGGTAATTCATTTGGTCGAGTCTACGTTTCGACGAACGACGGCGCCACTTGGACCGAAATTACGACTGCTGATTTTCCGCCGGTGAGTGATTTGAAGGCCACCTCGAGAGCCCTTTATATGGCCTTTGAACAAGGCTTAATTTTAAAAACAACAAATTATGCAAATAGTGGAATGTCAGTCATTAATAATCCGAGTTTTGGCGTCATCCAAAGTGGTTGGCTGACAAAACTACAGGCCGTGGCCGGCACAACTGCCGATAGCCTTTTTGTTGGAACCGTCTATTTAGCTGGCAGTACGAAGTGGGGGTACTTTTTCAGC
>JAYUVI010000231.1:0-3853 GCA_043754135.1 Bdellovibrionales bacterium
GCAGTTTGCCGTGGTCGTGCTAAGCGCACAAAAGTGGGTTCCAGCCCTGCTAAATATTGGAAGAAAGCGTTAGTCCGCTTAGCACCAGGCGAAAAAATCGCCTTTTTTGAGGGGGCATAATTCATGGGAGTAAAAACCTTTAGACCGGTCACACCTTCTCGTCGTGCGATGACGAGTTTTGATTTTAAAGAAATCACTAAAGATAAACCTGAAAAGTCGTTAACTGCGCCGATCCGTCGGAAGGGCGCCCGCAACAACACTGGTATGATTACTGTTCGTCACAAGGGTGGCGGTCATAAACGTCGTTTTCGTATTATTGATTTTATACGTAGCAAAGTGGATGTGGCAGCTAAAGTAGTGGCGATTGAGTATGATCCCAACCGCACTTGCCGTATTGCCCTTATTCACTATGTAGATGGCGCAAAAGCTTACATCATTGCTCCAGTAGGTTTGAATGTCGGCGACGCAGTGATTTCAAGCGATTCAGCCGATATAAAACCTGGTAACAGTAAGCCACTCCAGGCCATCCCTGCTGGTACGACCATTCACAATATCGAAATTCGTCCCGGTAAAGGCGCGCAACTCTGCCGTGGTGCAGGTTCGTCTGCTGTTCTTGTGGCTAAACTTGGTGAGTATTGCCAAGTACGTTTGCCATCAGGTGAAGTGAGAAAGATTCTTTCAGTTTGTCGCGCTTCAATTGGGCAGGTGGGCAACACTGATAATGAAAACATCAATTGGGGTAAAGCGGGTCGTAAGCGTTGGATGGGTGTTCGCCCATCTGTTCGTGGTATGGCCATGAATCCAATTGATCACCCTCTCGGTGGTGGTGAAGGCGTGGGTAAAGGCCATCACCCGGTGACTCCTTGGGGTCAACCAAGTAAAGGTTATAAAACTCGTAATAATAAGCGTACAAATTCTATGATTATTCGTCGTCGTAACGCGAAAGGTATGTAGGAGTATATTGTGAGATCGATAAAAAAAGGTCCTTTCGTGGACTATCAATTAGAGAGAAAAATCACAACGGCAGTGAAAAATGGCGACCGTAAAGTTATTAAAACTTGGTCACGCCGTTCAACAGTTCTGCCAGAAGCTGTAGGCCTGACTTTTGCTGTTCATAACGGCAAAAAGTTTGTGCCGGTTTACGTGACTGAGAACATGATTGGTCACAAGTTTGGTGAATTTGCGCCTACGCGCCAGTTCAGCAAACACTCAGAGAAGAAAGCGGCAGCAGCGCCGGCTAAGGAAGGTTAAGATGGAAGTCAAAGCAGATTTGCGCTACGCACGCGTAGGCACTCAAAAGGCAAGATTGGTGGCTAACACTATTCGCGGTAAAAACGTGAATGATGCTATTCGCATTTTGACTTTCATGCCGAAGAAAACTGCGGTTTTCTTAAAAAAGTTGGTTGAATCAGCTGTGGCTAATGCTGAGCAGAAAAAAGTTATCGATATCGATAAGTTATTTGTAAAAACAGTTTTGGTAGATGAAGGACCTGACATGAAGCGCTACAGACCACGTGCGCAAGGTCGTGCATTTCAAATTCGCAAAAAGACAAGTCACATCAGTCTTGTCTTGGATGAAAGGTAAGGTGCGGAGTGGGTCAAAAGGTTAATCCAATTGGATTAAGAGTAGGTGTGATTCGTACTTGGGACTCTCGCTGGTACGCGAAGGGTGCACAATACGCTCAAAATCTTCACGAAGATTTTCGCTTACGTAAATACATCAAAGAAAAGCTCAAGCACGCTGGCGTTGCTAAAATTGAAATGGAGCGCGCAGCCAAAAAATTGAAAGTGATTATTTCGACAGCTCGCCCAGGTGTTGTAATTGGCAAAAAAGGTACAGGCATCGATAGCTTGAAAGCCGATATCCAAAAACTTACACCGAGTGAAGTTTTCGTTAATATTCAAGAGGTTCGTAAACCTGATCTCGACGCACAATTAGTGTCTGAGAACATTGCTTTGCAACTTGAAAAGCGTGTGTCTTGGCGTCGTGCAATTAAGAAATCAATGGCCGCATCTCTTCGTAGCGGCGTTCGCGGTATTAAAATCATGGTGGCTGGTCGTTTAGACGGTGCCGAAATCGCGAGAACTGAATGGTATACAGAGAAAAGCGTTCCTCTCCACACATTGCGCGCCGATATAGATTACGGCACGGCTGAAGCTCTCACTACATATGGGATCATCGGCGTGAAAGTATGGATCTATCGTGGCGATGTCATGTCGGCGAAAGAGGTTCAGGAGGCATCACGTGCTAAGTCCTAAAAAGGTAAAATGGAGAAGACAGCATCGCGCTGGTTTTAAGGGACTTGCTTATCGTGGCAGCACCTTATCTTTTGGTGATTATGCTTTGGCGGTTATGCAACCAGGTCGCGTAACAGCGAGACAACTTGAAGCTAGCCGTGTTGCTATCAGCAGATCAGTTAAACGTGGTGGTAAATTGTGGATGAGGGTTTTCCCTGATGTCCCGATTACAAAGAAGCCAGCTGAAGTACGTATGGGTAGCGGTAAAGGTGCGCCTGAATTGTGGATTGCCAATGTTTTGCCGGGCCGTATTTTGTTTGAAATTAACGGTGTGACACGTGAGCAAGCTGAAGCTGCATTTCGTTTGGCACAAAGTAAATTGCCACTCAAAACTAAGTTTTTGGCTCGGGAGTAAATAATGAAATTTTCTGATGTACGTGATTTGACAGTGGCTGAGCTAAGAAGTCGCGAGAAAACAACTCGTGATGAACTTTTCGAATTGAAGATGAAGCACTCGCTCGGTCAAGTTGGTAACCCTTTGCAGATTCGCTCGCTTCGTCGAGACATCGCAAAAGTTAAAACAGCGCTTAACGCAAAATTGGCGCGATAAAAGAGGTTTTGAAAAATGACTAAAGCGAATCAGACAGAAAACAAAGAAGTAAAATCAGTAGAGCGCAAAAAGCGTAATGAAGTCGTGGGTGTTGTCGTCAGTGATAAAATGACGAAGACCATCACAGTAAAAGTATTTACATTGGTTCCGCACGCGAAATACGGAAAGTATGTGCGTCAATCAGCGGTGTTTAAAGCTCACGATGAAAAAGGCGAAGCTAAGGCCGGCGATACAGTGCGAATTTTTGAATGTCGACCTTACAGCAAAACGAAGCGTTGGACGTTGGCCGAAATCGTAGAACGCAAGAAACAAGTTGAAGGTGTTGAAGTATGATTCAGATGCAATCAAGGCTAAAAGTAGCCGACAATTCAGGCGCTAAAGAAGTTCAGTGCCTTAAGGTTTTAGGCGGCAGTAAACGTCGTTACGCCTCGATTGGCGACGTTATCGTCGTTTCGATTAAATCTGCAGTAGCGAATTCTAAAGTTAAAAAAGGTGATGTGGCAAAAGCTGTGATCGTGAGAACTAAGCACAAGTTACGTCGCCCGGATGGAAGTTATTTGAGATTTGATGACAATTCAGCTGTGTTAATTAACGCAGCTCTAGAGCCAATCGGAACTCGCATTTTTGGCCCTGTAGCTCGTGAATTACGCGCAAAGAAGTTTGTAAAGATTGTTTCACTAGCACCTGAAGTGCTGTGAAGAAACCGGGAGACAAGTCGTGAATACGCTGATGACTAAATATAAAAAGGAAATCGTTCCGCAGCTGATGAAAGAGCTCGGCTTGGAGAACGTACAACAGGTTCCGCGCCTTGAAAAAGTCGTGTTGAGCGTTTGTACAAGTGAAGTTGTTAAAAACCCCAAGATGGTGGTCAATATCGTTGATGAGTTGACAGCTATTTCAGGTCAAAAGGCAATGCAGACCAAAGCCAAAAAAGCCATTTCAAATTTCAAATTGCGTGAAGGTATCCCTCTCGGTGCGATGGTGACCTTACGTAATGAGCGAGCA
>JAYUVI010000232.1:0-11583 GCA_043754135.1 Bdellovibrionales bacterium
TTTTGATGAAGAATTGAATAGAGAGCTAGTCGAGTTTCGCAAAACCCTCGAAGAACCGCCTATCATGTACTCGATGGAAACCTACAACACCAATCTTGATGGATTGCCTCGTCGCTTTGTGCGCGTTGAAATGAGCGTCGAGATGTACGACAAAGAAGGTTTTGAAGAACTCGTGACACTGGGTGGGGAGTCCCGTGACGCAATAACCCGCATTTTGAATGCTAAAAAGTACGAAGATATCGAGTCAGTGCAAGGCAAGCTCCGCCTGAAAAATGACGTCATCGCGCACCTTAATGATGCACTCAAGCGCGGCGTTGTGAAAAACATCTTCTTCACGAAACTCCAAGTCCAATAACAGCGGCCAGTGAAACACGAGCCGGCTGTAAACACACATTGATTAGGGCCAGTAAGGTTTGACACTCACAATCGCCTCGGCGCATCCTTTTAGGAATGCAAGGTGGTTCAGCTATGTCTCCAAAGGTATTTCGGCGTCGCGGTTTAATGGGTTTTTTCGTTGCGAGTTTGATGGCTTTAACAGCTTCAGCCAGCGTGAAAGAACAGATTCAATTTAAAGTTGAGAAATGGACTCTCGCTAACGGTCTCACGGTGCTTGTGCACGTCGACCACTCCATGCCGATCATGAGTTACCAGCAATGGTTTCGCGTGGGTTCGAGCTACGAAAAAGTCGGTCGTACTGGGTTGGCGCACTTTTTTGAGCATTTGATGTTCAAGGGCACGAAAAAATATTCACGTGATCAGTACGAGCGACTTATTCAGATGAATGGCGGCAGCAATAATGCATTCACCACTGAAGACTACACCGGTTACTACACGAATATGCCTGGCGATAAGCTTGAGCTTGTGATGGATCTCGAGTCAGATCGCATGCGCAATTTGATTTTTGACGAAACTGAAATTAAAAATGAGCGCGAAGTGGTGAAAGAAGAACGCCGCATGCGCACTGAAAACAGCGTTTATGGCTCGATGTTTGAACTTATTCGCCAGACACGTTTTAAGACGAGCCCTTATCGCTGGCCGGTGATTGGCTACATGCCTGACCTCAATGCCACGCAGACTTCTGAGCTGAAAGATTTTTACAATCGTTACTATGCCCCCAATAATGCCGTGGTCGTCATTGCCGGAGACGTCAACCTCGGCACGGTAAAAAAATTAGTCGATAAATATTACGGCGGCATTGTTCGACAAGAGTTGCCCGCGTTTAACCCACCAGCCGAGACTGTACAGCAGTCGGCGCGTGTCGCGACACTTGAAAAAGATGTGCAAAGCCGCACAGTGGCCCTTGTTTACCCCGGCGTGAAAGCTGGAGATGACGACTCTTACGCTCTTGACCTGCTGTCGAGCGCTCTTGGTACTGGCACCTCAAGTCGTCTTTATAAAAAATTAGTTTATAAAAGCCAATTAGCCACGGGCGCCCAAGCGAGTTCGAGCACCGATAAACTATCTGGCGATTTTATGATTATTCTTTCGCTTGTTCCAGGCGCTAGTCAGAGTCGGGCTGTGAGTTTGGTCGACGCTGAAATTAAAGAAGTGAAAGATAAATTGTTATCAGCACAAGAGCTCGCCAAATTAAAAAACCAAGTGTTATTGAGCTACGTGAAAGGTCTGCAAACGATGTCATCGCGCGCGAATAGTCTCGCTCTCAATGAAATTTTGTTTGGCGACTACGCACGGCTTTTTGATGATTTTGATCGTTATGAAAAGCTGACCGTCGAAGACCTTCAACGTGTAGCAAAAGCTTATTTGTTATCGAGCCGTCGTAGCTTAATTGAAGTGGTGCCGAAGGCGAGCCCAAGGAGCGTACAGTGATAAAATCAACTAAAAGCCCTTTGAAAAATATTTTACTCTTTACGAGCAGCCTATTATTTGTTTTTTTCAGCGGCTGTGCGACGACGCCTAATTCAGGGGGCTTAGCCTTACCAAAATACAGCGATCGCAAATTGAGTAATGGTTTACAAGTTTTGACTATTGAAGACCACTCTTTGCCGTACGTCACCGTTGGCTTGTTGGTGAAAACGGGAGCTAGTGAAGACCCCATAGGCAAATCAGGTTTGGCGGATTTAACTTCGAGTTTGCTCGAGCGCGGTACGTCGCAACACTCAGCTGAACAATTGGCCGATGCATTTGGACAATTGGGTACATCGTTCAGTAACTTTGTGAACCATGATTACACCTATCTATCGACTTCGGGTTTAGCGATGAACCAAAAAGAGCTTTTTGATCTTTTTTTCGAAGTGATAATGAAGCCGCAATTCGCCGTGAACGAAGTCAATCGTTTGAAAGGCGAAATCATTGCCGATATTAAACGCAGTTACGATCAACCAAGCTATGTGGCGGGCCGCTTTTTCGGTCAGCTTTTATTCGGCGTGCACCCTTACGGCCGCCTAACATCCGGCACCATTCGTGATGTCGAAGCTATTCGCCAAAAAGATATCAACCGTCTGTATTTAAAATCATATAGACCCAACAACGCGATTTTGGTTTTGGTCGGTGACCTAAGTGGTGATGTGGTGAAAGAACTCGACACGCAATTATCGACGTGGGAGGCCCGCCCTGTTGAAGTCGAGAACAAGTACGCTCTCGTAACAGCTAACGGTCTACAGTTGCAATTGGTAGATCGCAGTGATTTAAAACAAACTGAAGTGCGCATGGGCCATTACGGCGTGAAACGCGCCATTGATGATTACCAAGCTTTGGGCGTTGCCGAAGAAGTTTTTAGCGGTGGCTTTACTGGGCGTTTGATGAGCGAAATTCGCGTGAAGAGGGGTTTGACCTACGGTATCCGCTCGTCGTTTGATGCTCGTAAAGAAATCGGCCCGTTTACTATTGCTTCAAATACTCGCCACGAAAAAGTGGGAGAACTCGTACAAGAAACATTAAATGTTTACGCGCGTTTTTACAAAGAAGGCGCCACTGAGCAAGAAGTTGAAGACGCTAAAGGGTATTTAGCTGGGGTTTTTCCGCGCAGTATTGAAACACCTGAAGACTTAGCGCGCGCATTGGTGGCTTTACGTTTTTATGGCATCGAAGACGCTTATCTTTTCGATTACATCAAAAATTTGAACAAGATCACAGTGAGCGAAGTTAATAAGGTCATTAAGAAGTATTATCACCCTGATCAGATGCGTATTTTAATCTACGGACCAAAAGATAAAGTTATAGAGCAGTTGCGACCCATCGGTGCTGTCGAAGTCAAAAACTATCGCGAGTTGCTGTAAATCAGCAACTCGATTCATGGCGTAGCTAGCAGTTAAGAAAATATGGCATAAGCCAACAGACTGGCGACTACGATAAATCCGATAATTAAAATAAAAACTGTGGTTTTTCTAGTAGTGGCATCGACGTGTTCATTTTTTGTGACACTGCTATTCGCTTTAGTTTTAACTAAAGAATTTTTGCTGTTTTCAGCTGCGGCGGCGGCTTTAACATTAATCTTTAAAGAAAAAATAGCATCTTTCAAAACCGCGATACGTTCCTTGTAAGCGTTCTTTTCTATCGAGAGCGAAAGCAAGATCGCGAACGGGTCGACCACTGTGACATAGTAAAGTGTGTAGTAGTCGGCCATTTCAGAGCCGAGGTGAATGCCCTCAATCCAAGTGACGCCATTAATGACAACATCGCGCAGCCCCTGCGGGATCGAGGGCTTAGTCGTGTCGCCATCCTGGAGAGGGCGTGGTCGCGCCAGCTGGTCGCGATAGACGGTCAACATGTCTTCAGGCGTTTTGTATTTGTAATTAAGAATAAGCGCCGCGTTTTTCTCAGAGGTCGGTGAGTTGTCGAGGCAAATTAAATTATTATCTTTCACCTGGCAGCCCCAGCCATTGGGCAGCTGGAATGTGACGGGGCCAAACACTTGTGGCGCAGCTAGAGCTGGCAAGGCCAACCACAAAATGGCTACACCCCATAACAGGCGCAATGTTACTGCTTTTTTCGGCGCTTCTGCCATAGATAGTAGCCCACTCCAGCGATTATAAGAACCAAGGCCGCCATTTTCATTTTCATGCCGTCATCCTGGGGCTCCTCAGGTAATGGGCTGAGATCTTCGGGCATGGGGGAATTAGGTGAAATATCTGAACCCATCCGTTCGCGTGGGTTAAAACCGGGACGAGCTTGACGGTTATCTAACACATCTTTAGTGGCCACCACTTTTAAGCTCTCAATGGCCTGCAAAAAGTCTTTGCTGTATTTGGTGTAATGTTCTTTGTGCGCGCTGAAGGTCACAAGGATGGCCAGTTTTTCTTTGATCGTCGCTAAGTAGCGCGTGTAATAAGAGTTAATTTCGCTACCCAAGTGCATGGCGTCAATCCAAGCGTGATTCGAAATCATTCGCTCTTTGACGTCGCTGAGAAGTTTTGATGGCGTAATTTTGCCGCCTTTGTCGTGCAATAAGCGTGGCGTTTTTAAGTGATCTTTATAACCTGCAAAGGTATCTGAGGGGCCGGCTTCTTTAGCTGCTAGAATGATAATGGCTTCTTTCGATTGCTTGGCGTACTTACTTACGCAAACCCATTCGGTGCCGTCGAGCTTGCACTCCCAATCGGGCGGCAATTCAAAACTGATATACGAATTGCGAAATAGGTTGGCTTGCGCTGCCGTAAACGGGACCGCCAAAAACAGCACCACGACAAATGTGAGTGGGCACAACCGCGCTGAAAAAAACATTGAGACACCTTTCGTCGGTGTCTCAATTATCTAATAGATTTTTCGGTTACTGTAGTTTTTTAAGGGCCCACACTTGACGGAAGTCTAGTCGGCACGTCAATGCGGGGGTGTACACGGCCCTGAGTGGCGGCGGCCATGGCGGCCTGGGCATCGATCACTTTGCCCGATTGAATACGGCCCGCCAATGCTGCTGACGGCTTACCCGTGTCGATCAATATTTTGCGCAGTTGAATGTTAGTGAGTCGCGGGTTAGCGCTCCAAACTTCAGCTGCAATACCCGCAACAAGGGGCGCGGCCATCGATGTACCAGTCAAACCCACATACTGAACATGACGAGGGTTTTCTTTATAGCTTGAAATGATCGGCTTCGGCCCAGTGCCGCCAGGCGCTCCGATGTGAACACGCTGCGCGCCGAAATTAGAGTATCCTGTGAGTGCGTCGTTTTCATCAGTAGCGGCCACCGAGATAATATTAGCGTTCGGGTAACTGTCGGGAAAGCTCGGCTTGGTGTCGTTATCGTTGGTTTCGTTACCTGACGCGATGACCACGAGTATGTTTTTGCTTTCAGCATAGTTCATGGCTTCTCGCAAAACTTCAAAATCATGTTCACCGCCGAAAGACATGTTTAAGACTTTTGCTCCGCGATCGATTTCATATTTAATTGCGCCCGTGATTGTCGCAATATCGAAACCGAGACCAGCACCGTACTTAGTGACGAGAATTTTTGCTTTGCGAGCGGCACCGAAAATATTTGAAGCCGCAATGCCCGCCACGTGAGTGCCATGGCCGAAATCATCAAACGGATAACCGTCATCAAGGCCGAAATCGTAGCCCACATAGTCGTCGGTGAAACCGTTGTGATCATCATCTTCACCGTTGTCAGGAATTTCGCCATTATTGATTAAAATATTATTTGCGAGAGCAGGGTGATTGTAATCTACGCCCGAATCAATCACGCCGATAATCATGCCTTCACCCTTGGCCACAGTCCAAGCGGCTTGGGCGCCGACATGAAACAGGTGCCAGAACATATTGAGGTCAATACGATCAGCCGCAGAATCAGGCATAGGGTTCACAGGTTTAAATTTCGGATTCATGCTTACATAAAAAGCGCCGGCATCGATTTGGCAAACATTCAAGTTATCGCGGGCAATGATCGAGTAAAAATATGTGCCGGTAGTGTCGGGCGTATAAGTCACTTTACTTTCAAAACTTACCGTCAATGAAGCGGCGCTGTCATCAGGCACAGTGATAAGCCACATGTATTTCAAACTTTGCGCTGTTGAGCTGGCTGGGTTTGTTGTCGAGGCCGTGGCGTCTAAATTCAATTTTTCGCCGAGGTTAAATAAAATTCCACCGTCGAAGCGGTCGCGGCGCTGGTCATCTTTCACAGTGATTTTTGGCGCTTTACTCATGTTGAGTAAGCAACTTTCAGCAAAAGTTTTGGCTTCACCGGTGAGCCGCAGATTTTGAAAGTTTTCAATAGCTTCGGCGAAAGGATTAGCTGCACGTGTGGCGGGCGCGCCATTATCGGGAGTGGGTTCTGCTGGTGAGTCCGGCGCGGCCGGTGAGCCCGGTGTTGGAGCACTCAAACTGACATCTGGAGTTTCGATGGCGGGTTTCAAATCTTTCACGATGACGAATTCGTTTTTTTCAACAACCACCTCGGGATCTTGAATCGCGGCTCTCAGTTCTTCAGCAGTCGCCCCGAAAACTTCGTATAAGCCGTGCGGTTCATTCACGATACGCACTTTTAGATTTTCATTTTTTTCAATCTGCTCAGCAATGGCCTCTTGGCTGATGCCTGAAACGATCACTCCCGTTTCTTTATTGCTTGTCGGCGCTTTACGCACTCGCCGATGTTCAGGGATGTTATGTGAACTACCGCTACAAGCGACCATCGCTGCTGACGAGAGCAGAAGCGCGATGTGAAAAAGTGAGTGGCGTTGAGTATTTATGTTCGACTTATAATTGTTTGTTTGTCTGAGCTGCATTTGTCCCCCCCGGGATCTGCATAACTTCGTATTTTTGAATTTTTTTATCAATCCAAGTAATAGTTAGACAGGGTATAAGGAGGGCTAATATAGAGCTAAAAAGTGAGTAATATCTGATATTTAACATTCGGCGTGTCCGGCGGGCCGGATTCTGTGATGAAAAATTTACATCTCCTGACTTCTTGCGGTTTTACGAGCGAGATAAGAAATACTTATCTCCGGCGATTTACACGGTGCATAAAAGTCTGTATAAGAGCTTCTTATGGGGGAAGGACTGGAGAAGTCATGAATTTACAGCAGCTCGCAACCTTCTGTACCGTGGTCAGTGAGGGCAGCATGACCGCCGCCGCCGAAAAATTAAATCTGACGCAACCTGCAGTCAGTCAGCAGATCCGTTCCCTCGAAGAAGAGCTAGGGGTTTCGCTTTTAGTGCGCGGTGTGCGCCGAGTGAAAGCTTCGATGCAAGGTCAGTTGCTTTACGATTACGCTAAAAAAATTCTTCATCTCACACAACAAGCTGAAGTCGCCGTGCACTCGATGTCACAAGAGCTTTCGGGTGAAATTAAAATTGGTACAACTAGCGCATTTGGTTTGTATCTCGTGAGCCCAGTTGTGAGTTTGTTTCTCAAGCACAATTCGAATCTGAGTTTAAAATTACTTTATGGCACGGCTGAGCAAATCATTGCTGAAATGAAACGCGGTGCTGTCGATATGGTGATATTGCCAGATCTGAAAAACGAATACGGCATAGAGTTTGATAAATACGAAGAGCGTTTTATTATGAACGATGAAACTTGGCTTGTCGGTTCAACAAAAGATGCGACTTTGCCCGAGACTTTAAGTTTATCAGAACTCACTTCGAAGCCTGTTATTGTCGATTCGTCGGCTTACCCGGGCTTTAAGCGCCTATTTGAGCAAAAAATGAATCAGCAGAAGACACAACTCAGACCTATTTTTGAATCTGATAACGTGGGCACATTAAAACGCGTGATCGAAGCCGGAGTGGGTTGGGGTTTTATGCCGGCGCATAGTATTCGTAAGCAGGTGCGCACGCGCCGTTTGAATCGAATTCATGTCGAAGATTTGAAGTACTCCGTCAATGTAAATATGTACTCGTTGAAAGCGCCGGGTATTAAACCGATGTCAGAGACGTTTTACCGCGCCATTCAGCAGCAGTTATTAACTTAAAACGATTTTAGTTTTTTAGCGAGGTTATCAATTATGAAAAAATTATTTTGGATCTCTCTCGGCTTAGTCAGTATTTTGAGTTTGGGTTGTGCGAAGGATCGCGGTTCAAACCATAGGTCGCGCAAAGCCACACCGGCGACGAATACAGCCAATGGTGACGATAAGAAAAACAGCAGCGGAAACGGTAACCCCAGCACACGCGGCACTGGCGCTAATGGTGGGAATAATGGAGGGAATAATTCATCTGATGGTAGTAGGCCCTCTGGCAATAATAGCAATGGCGCTGGCGCGAATGAAGGCGGCAGTGCTAATGCAGGCAGCGGCAGTTCAAGCGGCACTAATGGCAGCGGTAATGGCGATACTGGTCAAAGTCCGGAGCAAAACCCGGCTGGTAATGATGAAACCGCGCGCACCGTCGATTACGTGAAAGTGATGGCCGATAAACAAAAGCAACACCCGGAAGAATTGGCCAAGTGTATTGAGAACGCTGAAAAATTAAATGGCAGTTGGAAGCAATGGAGCTTCGTAATTGAGAGTTGGTATTTAGGTGATTCGAGCGAAAAGTTCACTCCTGAGCAAATGAAGGAAAAAGGTTACTCAGTGACTCGTGAATTGTTTCCTATCCAGCAAGAGGTTTCGGTTCAGAAAGAGGCTAATCAACTGGTCGCGAAAATGCTCTTTTCGACGGCAGCTGATGCGAAGAAAGGTAGTGTTGTATTTGCTATCTACCCTGAGCCTGAAACCGGTGACTGCATTTGGGCGCAATCGCCTACAGCAGGTGGTCGGCCACTTTTCGACGACAGCTGGGTGTTGGTAAAAGCGAAACCAGGTACGTTGTGGGAGCACAAAGCGGCTGTCCCGTTTGAGCTGCATTCATCGGATGGAGCCTACCATGCGACAGGTTATTTGAAAGTTTTCAAAGAGTAATTTTGCGGGCCGAACACTTTCGGCCGTTCGCTAATCTCACGATGTGAGTAAAAAACAGTTCACAACATATAATCGAACGGAATATCCATTCTTGTGGCGACGATTTTGACGATCTCGGCTGCGGTTTCTTCGAGAGCGCGGTCGGTGATGTTGAATACCGGCCAGCGGCGATTTTGCTTAAAAAGCTGCGTCGCATATTCGATTTCTTTAAAAACATGCTCTTTGCTCGCGTACTCACTGCCGGGGTCTTGGCCGAATTTTTCTAAACGTTTACGACGAATGCGTAAAAGCGTATCGGCATCGATAATCAGACCCACCACTTTCCGTTGATCAACCTTCGCTAGCTGCTCGGGGAGTGGTGTATTGAGTACCAAAGGTATATTCGCCACTTTAAAACCTTTATGGCTCAAAAAAATTGAGAGCGGCGTTTTGCTCGTGCGACTGATGCCCACCAAAACAATATCAGCTTCGTCTATGGCGGCGAAAGTTTTGCCGTCATCATGTTTCACGGTGTATTCGATGGCCTCGATGCGTTTAAAATATTTTTCATCTACAGTGTGAAGCAAACCGGCTTTATTGTGGGCCACCGAGCTATTGCCAAAATAGGCATCGAGCCCCATGAGCAGCGGCCCGAGTAAATCAATCGTTAAAATATTTTTTTTGCTCGCGAGTTCGGCAATGTGTTTGCGCAGCATTTTGCTCACGACCGTGTAAACGATCATCCCGTTTTTTGCAGCGACATCGTCAATCAACGGTTCGACTTGCGCTTCAGTGCGCACATTTTTGCATTTCACAATATTAATGTCTTTTTCAGCATATTGCACAAGTCCAGCGCGAATCATTTGGCTAGCCGTTTCGCCGGTGCCGTCAGAAATAATGTAAATGGTGTATTTGGTGTTCATGTGGGTACGAGAGTCATTTCCACATCATCGCTTTGGGCCCACTTTGCCGTAAATTTTGTGCTGAACTCATCGGCCGGAAAATCGGACGGCAAAAAAATTCTGAGGGAAGGCTTGCCTAAATTCGACCAGATCTGGTGAATTTGCGTCGGCCACTCCATTTTCTTTTTATTGATCGGGACGTCAATAATCGCCTGAGTCTGAAACTGTTCATGCGCCACCAGCATAAGCGGGTGAGGCGAATCAACAGGCTTATGAAAGTCAGGCAAGCCATGCTCGCTGATGATCGCTTTCAGTTCGCTCGACAAAGGTAGACCTTTGTGATGATAAGCTCGGGTCAGTTGAAAATTGAGGTACCAGTTAATTTTACTAATCAACGGAGAGGGTGTGGGTTGAGCCGCTTCGCCATCAGACATCGACATCGACGAAATGAACCAAAGCTGACTACCGGGGCCGAATGCTTGGGCGCGATTCAAGATTTGTAAACCCATGGTCGCCTCTCGTTCACTTATTGTTGAGCATTCCGCTTAACACACCATTGATGAATTGAGGTGATTCAGTGCCGCTATAACGTTTTGCGATTTCAACGACCTCGTTAATGGCCACTGCCGGTGGCAATAATTCACTAGCAAATTTGAGTTCGTAGATGGCAATACGGAGCAAGCAAAGGTCGACAGAGGGCATGCGCGAGATCTTCCAATTCTTGCTGCTGTCATGAATCATGCGGTCAATGTCTACTTTGTGTTTTTCAATGCCTCGTAAAAGAACTTCAGCATATTGCCAAGAGTCAGCGGGGTTTTCGAGCTGCTCGCGAAAGTAGGCGAGGCTCGATGAGATATCGAGATCATTGACGAACTCTTGTTGAAATAAAACTTGCAGCGCGACTTCGCGAGCGCGGCGGCGTTTGGTGACATCATTCATAAGTTTTAAGGTACACCGCTTTTTTTGACGAAACACAAAGTTATTTTTAGTCTTGAGTTTTTGATGCCACGATGCAATATTTGGGGATTATTCGAGGGGGCATTCATGGGCAGATTCGCGCGAGTATCGCAGGCACTATTATTGTTTGTAAGTTTAGTTTTCAGTGGCGCGGTATCGGCGCAAATTTTGATTGATGACCCTACAGCTCAGCCCCCTAAACGCAAAGTGGGTCAGGCGGCAGCAGCAGAATATTTTAAAGAGCGTGAGAAAGCTCGTAGCGGTGGCGATGATCGTGAAGTGGCGGCTGCGAAAGGTGGCGGCGGCGAACACGCCCTCGCTCTGCACGTCGGTACATTTGTGAACGACAAAGCTTATCGTTGGGGCACTAAAGATCGTGTGGATGACCCCGGGCAGCTGCAATTGGGTGTGACGTATAGAATCGGCGAATGGAAGAGTTCTATGGATCTCTTCTTTCGCGCCGAAATCATGTCTTACGAAATTGATGATGAGCGGCCGGTGAAGTTAAGTGTGATGCCAATTATCGCTTTTCCGGATGCGAGAAGCACCTTCCCGCTTTATTTTGGTGCGGGAGCTGGGGCGGGAATTTTCTTTCGACAGGTCGGGGATGAAAGTGATTTGTCTTTAGATTATACTTTAATTATTGGAGCGCGCTTCCCGAACATGTTTCAAAATGGCGGTCTGGTTTTTGAGACCGGCTTGAAAGGGCAAGTGAACTTGCTCTCGAGCGGCCAACATGATGGTGTGTTTTTGTCTGCGGGCTATATGTTTTCATTTTAAACTGATTTTAAGTTCAGAGAAGATTTCATGAAAATTCATCGACCACTGTTACTGGCTTGTACGAAGGCACTTTCAGATATTTTTTCAGAGAACCGTCATGCCGACAAAATTGTTGACCACTATTTAAAAACCCAAAAAAAATGGGGCGCTCGTGACCGGCGTTTTTTTGCCGAGAC
>JAYUVI010000233.1:0-3479 GCA_043754135.1 Bdellovibrionales bacterium
CGAAGAAAAAGTCTCGACACCTCTTTCAGCTGAGAGTTTAAAACGGTTCACTGCACTAAGCTTAGGCCGCCGCACTCTCAATAACGAAATCGAAGGCTCTTTACGGCGCGTTTTTGCTAGCGCTGGCAATTTTCAACCACTTGAAGCTTACTTTATTACGAATTTGTTTTCTCCAGAGGGTCATGTTGAAGTGGCGCATCTTTGTGCGCACGAATCAAAACTACATATTGTTCAAAGCCTGCCTGTTCAACAGTGTGCCCCATTTGCAACCGTCGTATTAACTTCTGTGCCGCATAAATCGCAAACCAAATACGGTTATCGCGGTTGGCGCTTTTCGCAAATCGATATCGGCCATGCCTGGGCGTGTTTGCAACTAGCGGCAGGGGCTATGAATTGGCAAATTAAGCCAGATCAAGAATTGCGTTTACCCCAAGCCGTTCAAATTTTGGGGATAGAATCGGCGTTTCTCCATGAACCCGAAATACCAGTAATGGTTTTCAATATTGAAGTCGATGTCACAGAAAATGAAAAAACACGATTAGCAGTTGAAACAGCAGAACCTCCTCTTGAAAGAATGGAGTGGTCGAACTTGGCCGCCAGTCTGCATTTACGAGCCCATAAATCTGAATTGATGGGCCCACGTTTAGCGCCTGAAGTTTTTAACCACACTCACGGTTATTTTACCGCCGATCGGATTTTCACAGGGTATGAAAAAAACACGACGTCTAATTCGGCGTCGAAAGAAGCGAAGCTAACGTATCTTGAAAGAAAAGCGGGCGTGCAGCGTTTGGTTGATCGACGCTCACAGCGTCTCTATGGCTCGCAGCGTATGATGACCGGCGAAAAGTTTTGGTCATTTCTGCAGCAGCTCCATTCAAATACGCGTGCTAGTAATGAATATCGACTTGTGATCGCACCATTTTTACATACGGCTTTATATGTGCGAAATGTTGAAGGTGTAAGGCCTGGCCTCTATGTACATTTGCACGACCCTAGTGCTTTACCTTTGTTAAAAGCGAATACGCATCTTAACTTTCTCTGGCAAGCCGTTCACACCGAAGAAATCGAAAATTTATTCTTGCTAAAAGAAATTTCGCAAGAGGCTTGGCCGTTATTAGTTGAAGGTGGTCCTTATACTGAACACTATAATGTTTTGATTTTTAATTTAGCGGCACTTGAGAAAGCTTTGCATTTGCACGGCGCTTCGGCGTACCCCCAATTACTTTGGGAGTGCGGTCGAATCGGTCAATGGATTTACTGGTCAAGCCAAGCCCAACAATTAAAAGCTTGCGGCGTCGGCGGCTATTTAGACGATAAAATAAATGTTGAAGAATTAGGCTGTCGCAACTTTAACTTGCAAGTTCTCGGCGCCTACACCGTCGGCGTGTAAACAATGATGCCTATACAGTTGGTATTTAAGCAACACGTCTCTACGGCCGGTGTTCAAGCCTACGGTGCTTAAACCACAAGTCCGTGTTTAAAATAATCGATGATGAATTCATTAAACGTGGGCGCCGCCGTAAAAAGCGCTTCTTCTTCTCGTAAAGTTTCAGCATTTATAAATCTAAACCGCCCTTTAGCCTGCACAATAAAATATTTATGATCACGACTCACTACTACAGCCGTAGGCCCGGGTACATCAACGTGGCCAATAAAATCGCCGGTGTAGTTATCGTAAAACGCAACAAAGTCGAACTTCACCCAAGAGACCGCGGTCACGGGCCTTAACTGGTGAGTGCAGACCTCCATCGGCGGCTCCCACGTTATGCGCTTTTCAATTTCTGGTGAGTGCTCAATAACTTTAAATTTTTCATCATTTTTTTTCGCGAACAGCAAGCGTGCTTTTTTATTTGAATAGAGTGGCGTCCAAGCTTGCACGAATAAAGTCTCTTGCGGGGTTTGGCGAAAGTGCGCGAGCGCATAATCATTTACATCGGCAAAGCGCACCACCCGCTCGGTTTTTTTGGTTTGCAGATTATAAAAGGCGATTTCAGGCTTAATACCTTTTTCTCCGACGACATTACGAGGCGCAATTATGTCTCGCTCATTTAGGGCCCTACAGGCGTCATGAACAATCGTGCCGCCTGTCTCGATCTGCTCGAGGCACTTTCCGGTTTCGAGATCCAAAACATCTAATGTCGCTTGGTTCAGCGGGTAAGACCGTTTACTCACTCGATCATAGTTATCAGAAATAAAGACAGCTTCGTGGCCGTTCGAATTAAAAACTGCGTGGCCGAAAAAATATCTGTCTTTTGGCGATTCTATATAACGTATGACCTCATTCTTTTTAAAATCAATAAGACACGCTTTTGTATAATCGCCATGGTAACCGTAACGCGAGCTAAAATCAGGCATTGAGACGGCCAACCCTGTGTGTGTGTTTTGCGGATGTCGGGCTATGGAGTGTGGCGAAAAAGGTAATGAAAGTTTATTCACAGACGCTTTCGAAAAATCGACAATGACCAATTGATAATCCATTAACTGACGCGCGAGTAAACCTTGCCATGTCAGGCCGACAATGCCGCCCACAGCAGTACCGATGGATTGAAACTGTTCGGGTATAGCCACCTCTTGATCACGACAGCCGCCTATCGCCGCGGCACCGGCTAAAGCTAAAGAATTTTTTAGAAACTGTCTTCGCGCCACATTCATAACCAAATACCGTACTCAGACTTAATCCGCTCAATGGAAGTATTGAGGTGATGCCAGTTATCGATTAGAGGCCACTTTTTATTTTGTCGGTGGCAAACGCAGAAAATTTTAAAGCCATGCGGAAGTGATTTTAATAATAACCAAAAATATTTTTTATAACCCATTTGCCGAATGGCGCCGCTATGAAATAAAAAGCACACCTGGTGATACGCACCAGCTAAACCAGCATCCGTCCCAAAAGCGATGATGTAAATTTGGTCAAAGCGATGTTGCAGAGTTTTGTTAAGACCATAAACAACCTGTAAGACCTCATTGCCTAACATGTGCTGGGCAAAACCTGCTTTTTGCGACGAATCGCTCACCCATTTATCGAGTGCGGCATTTTCGCTCGGCTGCAACCGTAAGTTTTCAAGGGCATCAAGCATGGTCGGCGACAAGCACACTCTCCACGGTATGAATTCGATTGTTGGCCGGGTCATAAAAAACTCGATCACTATTTGAGTTGGGTTTGAAAAAATAAACCGATCGTACGCGTTTGTTTTCATAAACGCCCGGGTAAAGGGCCACACAGCCATATTGCTCAAACATAAAATCAATGAGCCGGTTCATATTTGCGCCTGCATAGTCACGAAAATACTGCCGACTTTGCATCACGCTTTCAAACCAATGAATGATTTTGGTCGTCTGATCAGTCTCAGTGTACTCGATGACTTGGTTGCGAAAAGGTTCTTTGAATTTTTTTAAAATCTGCAAGCTCGCTGGGCTATTGCGCAAATAATAATAGCGCTTTTCAACTTTTTTTTCGTCAGTGTATTCATACGAAAGAC
>JAYUVI010000234.1:0-7308 GCA_043754135.1 Bdellovibrionales bacterium
ACCATCGCTATACATGTAAAGTTTAACACCGGGATGAATCGTTTGGGTTTCGCTTTTTCTGATTCTGAAAAACTTAAAGTTTTTTTTAAAAAGCAAACAGCTTTAAAGCTAACAGGCATTTGTACGCACTTTTTACGGGGAGAAGACTGGCGATCGCAAAACCGTGAAGGCGTTTCAAATTCTGAAAACGACAATTCGTATACCACTTTACAATTGCAAGCGTTTGCAAAAATACGCAGAGTTTTTTCGGGTCTTAAGCTTATAGAGCATGCTCACAACAGCGCATCTCTAGTGGCTGGTCACTGCCAAAATCTATTGCGTGTATCGCCTATTGGTGCGCGTCCTGGGATTTCTTTATACGGTTTGAAACCCGAAGTGGGTTTTCTGAATGCTAGAACGCGTTCGAAATGGGAAGCTTTAGAGTTCAAACCGGTTATGAGATTAAAATCTGAAGTGGCATTGTTGCAAAAGGTGTCGAGGGGTGAAGTGGTTTCTTACAATGGGGCATACACATGTAAGCGCGATTCTCTAATCGGTGTGATACCTATAGGTTATGCAGATGGCTTTCGTCGCTTATTTTCAAATAGGGCTCATGTGTTGTGTCGCGGTCATCGCGTACCTGTCGTCGGCATAGTGTGCATGGACTCTGTCATGGTCGATCTCACCGATGTTTTCGGCAAATGGCCCAACAGTGAAAAAGCGGTCGGCGAATCGATCATTTGCATCGGAGAGCAAGGGCGAAATCAAGTGACCGCAGAAGAACTTGCGCAGCTCATTCAAACCAACAGCTATGAAATTTTCACTGGCATTAGCGAACGCGTGCCGAGGGTGTATGTATGATGCAAAAGTGGCAGGCTATGCGCAGTTTTGTAAATCGCGAAATAGATGATTTTTTTCTACATGTGTGGAAGTCCGTTTTCGCACTCTTCACCGAAACAGGTCGTGTAACGATTTTTTTGATCGAGTCTGTGCGTCTTATTTTTACTAAACCCTATCGTTATGAAGAATTCATTAAACACATGGAGTTTGTCGCTAATAAATCTATTTTGATCATTATACTCACAGGGGCTTTCACTGGCATGGCACTGTCGTACCAAATTTACATGGGGTTTAATTTGGTGAACGCAACCAATTTAGTGGGACCTACTGTGGCTCTTGGTATTACCCGCGAGCTTGGCCCTGTACTCACCGGTCTTATCGTTGCGGCTCGTGCGGGTGGCGCTATGGCTGCACGTATCGGCACTATGCGGGTCTCTGAGCAGATTGATGCCCTTGAGGTTATGGGTATCGACCCACAACAATACCTTGTGGCACCGAGAATCTTGGCGGCGTTTATTTCGATGCCGCTCCTTTGTGGTGTTTTTGATTTTATTGCCATGGCCGGTGCGCATACTCTTTGTGTGCGGTTACTAGGCCTCGAAGAAGCGATTTTCTGGGATAAAATTCAGGTGTGGCTCAACCCGCGCGACATCAATGAAGGGTTGTTAAAATCGGCTCTTTTCGGAATCATTTTCGCACTGATTTGCACGCACCGCGGTTACCACACAAAGGGCGGCGCAAAAGGCGTCGGTGAGGCCACTAACACCGGGGTCGTTTACAGCATGGTCATGATCATTGTTGCCAATTTTTTCATGACGAACATCATTCGCTTTTACTACAAAATTATAGGGATTAAATAGATGGTCGATGCTGCAGTTGAAATCAAAAATGTGCGCAAGACGTTTGACGGTGTTGATTACATTTTAAACGGGTTGACGCTCAATATACCGAAAGGCCAGATCACCACAATCATAGGCTTCTCGGGAACGGGCAAATCCGTCCTTCTCAAGCACATCTTGGGTTTGCTTCTGCCAACCTCAGGTCAAGTCTGTGTTTTTGGAAAAGACATTAGTCAGATGACTTACGACGAGATCATAGATTTTCGCTGTAAACTGGGTGTTTTATTTCAGCACGCCGCACTTTTCGACGATATGAATGTGTTAGAAAATGTTTGCTTTCCGTTAGTGGAGCATAGACCACAACTCGGTCAAAGCAAAATAATTGAAGTGGCAGCAGGGAAGCTGAAAGATTCAGGTATGGAAGAAAAACACTTTAACAAACTGCCGAATGAACTTTCGGGTGGTCAAAGAAAACGCGTAGGCTTGGCGCGCGCGCTTGCACTTAACCCTGACATTTTATTGTACGACGAACCGACTACTGGTCTCGACCCCATTCTCACTGAAATGGTCGATAATCTTATTGTCGAAACACATAAACAAAACGCGGGTTCAACCAGCATTGTCGTGACCCACGATTTGCACGCGGCGTTTCGTATTGGCCATTTTATCGTGATGCTCGATAAAGGCGGGATTTTGTTACAGGGCAACAGAGAAACGTTTTTTAATTCTCAGATACCGCTCGTGAAAAGATTTTTGGAAAAAGGCTTTAAGACGGAATAAGCAGCTTAGGAAAAGCAACGAAGTAGAAGAGGCAGCAACATGTTTTCAACACCAGAGTTTAAAGTCGGCGCACTCGTTGTGATCGTCTCTGGTCTTATTGGCGTCATGTCGTTAAAGGTCAACGAAGGACCTGGCCTATTTTCGCGCAATAAACATTTCTGGTTCGAGTTGCAAGATGCCGGCGGTCTATTGGCTGATAGTGCGGTAAAATCAGCCGGTATTAAAGTTGGAACAATTGAAAAAATTAGGCTGGTCGATGGTAAAGCGCGCATTCACATTTTAATTGGTGATGAGGTCGTGTTACGGACTTCGGGATATGTTGAGTTGCGTTCAGATGGCATTTTGGGTGATCGTCACGTTGAGATCGTGTCTGGTGAATTGCAAGACGCGCCACTTGAAGACGGCAGTCAGATTTTAACCGCGCATGAACGCGGCGGCCTGAGTACTTTGATGAAAGAAGTGGGTAAGATTGGTGAATCGATTAGCCAACTTACAGAAACTTTGAATAAGGCTACGCGTGAAGGCGATACCTCGACTAAGCTCGGTCGTATTATTGATAACGTTGAAAAACTCACGGCGAATATTTCTGACATTACAGGCGACAATAAAGAAAAAATTGGAGACATTGTCGATAACATTCATTCTGTGACTGCCCAGCTTAAAAAGTTTATGGGCGATGACGGCAACGGCGGTTTTCAGGCGGGATGGCAAAAAGCGGTGGACAGTCTTTCGCGTATCGACACGAGCTTGCGCAATATTGAAGAGATCACCGGCAAGATCAACCGGGGCGAAGGTACAATTGGTCGCTTGGTGAATGACGAAGAAACCATCGATAAGATCAACGAAGCTGTCGGTAACTTCAATGATTTTATTGGCGGCGCCAGTCAACTTGAAACCAGCTTTGATTTTCACTCTGAATATCTGATGGGGTCTGATTTAACCAAGTCTTATTTGAATGTCAAAATCCAGCCGGGGCTCGATCGTTACTACGAAATCGGCGTAGTGGATGACCCGCGCGGCGTAGATCATACAGAATCTGTTGAGCGCACTGGCGATGGTGCTGAAAAATATGACGAGACTCGTACTTTCAAGAATAAAGTAAAATTCAATGCGTTGTTCGCGAAAAACTTTTACGACTTTACGGTGAAGGGCGGATTGATCGAGAACTCTGGCGGCGTGGCCGTTGACTATTATTTGTACAAACGTGACCTACGGGTGTCGCTTGAGGCGTTTGATTTCGAAGAAATGATTTTGCGCGCGTATGTTCGTTACAATGTCTTCAAAGGTTTTTACTTCATTGCGGGTGGAGATCACTTGTCTGACAGCTGGAGTAGTGGTTTTATTGGGGCCGGCCTATTCATTACAAATGATGACTTAAAATTTTTGGCCAGCAAGGTTAACTTCTAATGTTTAAAAATGCGTTGGTCAGCTGTTCAAATAAACAAAATCTTGCTGAGTTCTTAAAGCCCTTGCAAGCCAAGGGCATGCGCTTGGTCTCGACTGGTGGCACCGCTAAATATTTGCGTGAAAATGGCCTGACGGTCATCGAAGTCGCCGAGCAAACTGGCTTTGCTGAAGTGATGGATGGCCGCGTGAAAACTCTGCACCCCAATATACACATGGCGCTTCTCGCACGCGACGGTAATGCGGGAGATACGGCGACGTTAAAAAAATTTGGTTTAGAGCCTTTTGATTTGGTCGTAGGCAATTTGTACCCTTTCGAAGAAGAACCTTGTGAAGACACCATTGATATTGGTGGTCCTTCATTTTTGCGAGCCGCTGCGAAAGGGTTTTCACGTATCACAACGATTTGTAACCCAGAAGATTACGAGTGGATTTTATCGAAAAAAGACCTGTCAGTCGATGACCGTAAAAAATTAGCGGCGAAGGTTTTTGCTCATACCTCAGCCTATGATGCGATGATCGCAAAATTTTACGGTGCCGGCGACCGTATGCAATTTCGAGAGTTGTCTCTAGGCGGTAGTTTTGTCCAATCTTTGCGTTACGGGGAAAATCCCAATCAGCAAGGCGCGTGGTTTCGTTCGCGGGGCGAAAGTCATGGTTTACAAAATGCCAGAATATTACAGGGCAAAGAGCTTTCTTATAATAACTTGCTCGATGTTGATGCGGCTGTCGCGACTCTACGAGAATTCACCGAGATTTCAGCTTGTGTGTCGGTGAAGCATAATAATCCTTGTGGAGTCGCAGTGAACTCAGCGCCTTTAAATGCGCTTGAAATGTCTCTCAAGGCTGACCCCCAATCGGTATTTGGTGGTATTGTGGCGATGAACTTTACTGTGACTGAAAAAATGGCTGAAGTGATGAAGCCTGTTTTTCTTGAATGTATAGTCGCGCCGGCTTTTGAAGAAAACGCGCGGGCTATTTTTGCTGGTAAAAAAAATCTCCGCCTGCTGGAGTGGCAAGATTTTGCAGAAACGAGCAACGATTATTTGTATAAAACTATTTCAGGTGGTTTTCTAGTGCAGACACCTGACCGTGTGGCGCGAGAATGGGGCCGGTCCTGGCAGATTCACGGTGATAAAAATCTAGCTGAAAATATGAAACAAGATTTACTGCTTGCTTGGCGCGTGTGTGCCCACTTGAAAAGTAATGCCATCGCCATTGCTGACAAAGGTCAGACGGTGGGCCTGGGCATGGGTCAGGTAAATCGTATCGATGCTGTTGACCAAGCCATTATGCGCATGCGCAAGTTTCATGAACGTGTGAGTACTCCCGTTTTGGCGAGTGATGCGTTCTTTCCGTTTGCAGATTCTATTGAGAAAATTGCTGAGGCCGGTATTCGCTACGTGATTCAGCCTGGCGGTTCGGTGAAAGATGAAGAGGTTTTGGCGGCTGCCAAAAATCTTGGTGTGACGATTGTGATAACTGGACAGCGGCATTTTTTACATTGATGGAGAAAACGGTAATGCGCGCAGGGCGAGGGTCTTCATTATTATGGTTAGTCAAGAGTAGCGGCAAAATCATTGGGCCGTACTCGGATCGCCAAATTGGAGACTTGCTACGCGAACGCGTGATTGTGCCTATAGACGAAGTGTCACCACCAAACGGGCGTTGGAATTACCTGCGCGATGTCCCGCAATTTGCGAAGATGGTTGAAGATTTACGTATTCGCAATTTGCTTGGCCCAGGCGATAACACGACGACCATGGGTGAAGACGATTTTGCAGATTCACGTACGGCTACCGTGACGCCTTTGGCCCTCGATGATCGCACGCAAGAAATTTCTCAAGCCAATATTAAGAGTGTGCATTTCGTCTCTACAGACGACCCGGTACGCGTCGGCCAGCAGAAAGATATTTTTACGCACGAGGGTGACCATGTAGTTCGCCAGAAGTCGAATGAGACCGCTCGCTGGTTATGGGTGATCACTATACTTGTCATTTTGATCAGCGGCAGCGTGATGATTTTTCGCCAGCAAGTGGCGCAACCAATTCGTAACAAAGTCGTCTTTGAAGAGCAAACGAATGCCGCTATGGAGAGCCTCGAATCTGGGGAGTATGAAAAGGCGCTAGAAAGTTTCAAGCGCGCCCACGCCATCGACCCTGATGACAAATCGATTTACTTGTATTTGGGCATTCTCTACACACAGCTTGAGCAACAGTCTGTGGCGGCGCGCAAGTTATTCGAAAAATTAATCGAGAGTGGCAGTGGCGATCTGAAACGCGTTTATGCCGGCATTGGTCTCACTTATCTTGCTGACGGTAGTTTTATACAGGCCGAATCACAGTTTACAAAAGCTCTCGACTTAGATGGCAGTTACAAACCCGCCACTATCAACCTGGGTGCGACCGCTTATTTGACCGAGAATTGGAGCAAGGCTGAAAAATATTTTATGCAGTCAATGCGTTCTGACAAAGCTGAGGGTATTGAAATACTCATGCTAATTGAAGTTTTGATTAAGTTGTTTGAGAGTGACAAAGAGACTCGTCACCTTGAAGAGGCCCAAAGATTTTTAAATGAATATTTAGCGCGTTCGCAACTTTTCAGACTTGAAATGAAATTGGCGGAGACTTATTTAGCTTCGCTAAAAGGTGAGACCGCAAAAGTTTATGCGGCCATTGATTCTATTCTCGATATGGATTTTTTCGAGACAGACGATCACCGACAAAATCTTTTTATTTACCGTGGCTTGGTGAATTGGCAGAAATTGTCGCAGTGGTGTTTGAAAATGGGTGAAAACTTAGATCCCAACTCTCATGTGATTGCTTTTGAATCCATGTGCTTGCTTAAAGCTGGTGATTTACCAGGAGCTAACAGAAAAATCGACGATGCTATGGCACAAACACCGAAAGATCCAACTGTTCTCGCGGCCTACGCTGTTTTATTATATGCGATGAACGCCACAGATCGATTGGCGGTGATCAGTGAGAAAGTTTTGACGGCGGCAGCTAAAACAAAGTTGCAACAGCCGTTACGCGTGAATGCACGTTATTGCCAAATGAAAGGCGATTACTCTTGTCAGAGCAAATTTTGGTTTAAACTGCTCGAATTAGAACCCAATTCACTGGCGGGCTTAGCATGTTTGGCGCAGGTTGAACTGCATGATGAAAGAATCCCTGAGGCTAAAAAATATTTGATAAAGGGGCTAGCACTTTCGAGCAGCTATCGCCCGTTTTATAAATTGAGTAAGTCTATTTCTTCTTCCGAAGATCTGCAGAAAGCCAAGGGGTTATAATGTTGGACTGCGGCGGCCTTGGTTGTAAAATCGGTGGTCGAGCAATTAGGCATCGATGGGTGGCCCGCGTGCTCAGGCAGATGATTTTGCCGGTGATCCTCCTCTTAGCAGTAGGTTGTAATAAAGATCACAATGAAGAGGTGAGCTTTCACGCGGGCGCTGTAGAGAAAACCA
>JAYUVI010000235.1:0-4810 GCA_043754135.1 Bdellovibrionales bacterium
GTCGGTTCAGTGATCAGCTATTGGATATGCCTCACTTGGGGTCGACAGGTATTCAATCGCGTCGCCAAATATTTTTTTCTAAGTGAAGAAAAGATTCTCACCACAGAATTATACTTCGCCAACTACGGCGCCTTCGGTGTTTTTCTCACACGCCTTATGCCGGTGATTCGACATTTGATCTCAATGGTCTGCGGCTTATTTAAAATGAAATTTTCAACTTTCAGTTTTGTCACTCTGACAGGCGCGAGCGTCTGGTGCTATTTGCTGTCACTGTGGGGGCAAAAAATTATCGGTGCACACCCCGAGCTCCTGAATTCACCAGAAGAAATGGTTCACGCCATAAAAGCTGAAATGATCGGCTTTGTTCTCGCGCTACTCGCCTTCGCCACTCTTTATATTTTCGTGATTATTTTACAGCGCCGCTTGCGCTCGCAAAAAAGTTCAGCGAGCTAAGCCGCCGCAACTGACGTGACGGCAGCAAATTGAAAAGAATTACGATCCATCACCTGGGCACACCGGGCGCGTCGAATTCGAGCGAGAAGGGTGAGAATCCCAGACCTTTTGTTGATGCTTGCATGCCGCATCTACGCCTTCTGCAGGCGTTCCATCTTCGTTAAAAATAGGGTCAACACCATCATAACCTGGTCCCTTATTATCAAACGGCGTCTTTCGACTAAACGGCGGCAATTGCTGAGATTTCGCCGGGTCACCTGCAGATGGCGGAACCGTTGGTGGAATCTCTTCTCCAGGTGCAATTTTACCCTCAGGAGCTGGCGATGTCGCTGCTGGATCTAGATCTCTTAGATCAATGATATTCTCTTGATTATTGTCATCTGTATTCTCGAGAGGCTGGTGTGCAAACACATAAAACCCATCGTTCATTTGCCCAAAGGCCTGTTGAGCTGCGCTCTCAGCTCCCGGTACATCAACACGAAAATAATTTTGAGCTTGATATGCGTCGAATCTAAGACCCATAAAGTAAACGCGAAACTGCGCTGTGCCACTTAGTGAATCTTTTTCGATCACCAAGCAAGGCGCTAAATTATGGTCTTGCAATTCTTCACAAAGCCGTCGGCCCCCTTTTACCTTTCCGTTTCTTGTAGGCGGTATTCTTAAAGTGGCGCCCGTCACATTCGAACTGACCTTGTAGTCGCTCGCTTGTGAGGTCGACTCGGGGCTTTGATTGTAATCGGCATCTCGCACCAGCTTAGCTTGGCTTGCCTGCCCCTGATAAATCGACCAATCCAGTGATTGCGCCATAGCCAATTGCTCTGCAGAAGCAGCAAAATGATATTGCGTATCGACATAATCAATCCATCGTACAGTTAAGATTTCATCAGCTGTGCGTGCGTGACCTTGCGCTTCGCTCGGTGGCAGCTGACCTGCATCTCCACCGCCCGGACACTGACCGCCTTTGCATTGGCCTTCAGGTGGCAACTGACTGCCGCCACTTGGTGACTGACTTGGGTCACCGAGCTCTGTGCCTTTTGCAGCCACTTTACCCTCGTAAGGAATTCCTTCAGGAGTTTGGGTACCATCACATGGTCCTTGTTTTACATCACAAGGCGCTGATGCTGGGGGACGCGGTGCCGGCGGTCGTGGGACTGGGGGCGGTAACATCGGCACCCTGGTGTAACAAGGAACTGGTTGACCTACACACGACGACGCTGGTGGCGGAGGAGGCGGTGCTGGTGCTTCGTATTGCGGTGGTGCTTGCGTAGGCCCTGGCATTTCGTAACCAGGAGCAGGTACCCAACCACCATTTGGACCCTTAACCATCGGAGGCAAACCAGGTACTTGCGCAACAGGGCCCTGACCGGGACCTTGCATAACGGGACCATTTTGAACGATGATTACTTTTCTAGTTGCAGGTTCTTCGTAGTCATCATCATCACAGCGGCTATGTCTTTTCACTTTTTTAATTCGACCGCACTCATCACGCTCAACACGGTGACAAGTCACGTGGCACTCTTCATTACAAATTCTTTGACCGACTACGCGACCGTCTGTCGGGCCACTTTCAGGAATTGGTTTTCTAAATTCAACGGGCTGACCATTGCCTTGACCGTTACCTTGACCATTAAAATTTGGGTTATTGTCGTAATTTGGGTTCATCGCCATCGGCAAACCGCACTCTTGCTCAACGTTTACATTGGGACGGCGACGAGCATTTTCTACACACTGACGTTGTTGCGGAGTCAGATTGTTATAATTGTTATTCGGGTTATGACCCTGATAGTTCGTGCGATTCACATTGCGATCACGACTATGTTTTGATTTCGAGCAGCCCGTCGCGAAAACGGTCAGCGCTAATAAAAGCAACATGAAGTGTTGTGTATAGGTTTTAGTCACAGAGGGTCCTTTCAGTAAGGGTCAAGCTAAGACCGAAAGTGCACCGTCTATGCCAATACAATTGTGGCTTTTACTGTACGTGAGTATCTCCCGCTATGACAATTTGCGTCACTTGAGCCCTAATTGGTCTCTGCGAGCGTTGACATCTAACTTGGCCCCGAGCCAAATCTCGAGTACGCCAGACTTTCAAACAAGGAGTTTCAGCATGTTTCAATATTGGGATCTTCTGCTCTTTTTCGCGACCCTCGCCATGGTGATTTCAATTTATTTTCTAAGAAACCCGCTGAAGCACTCCCGTCGGTTTATGGTGCGACGATTTATCAACTGGTTCCCTCTTGGCATGACCTATGCCTTTCTTTACATGGCTCGCTACAATTTGAATGTTTCGAAGAACGCGCTCGGCGTGGCTATGACGAAGGAAGATTTCGGTATTATTTTCGCGGCCGGCACTTTCACCTATGCTTTGTCATTTTTCTTGAATGGTCCGCTTGTGGATAAAATTGGCGGTAAAAAAGGCATTATTATTGCGGCTATTGGCGCGTCATTGATGAACGTGCTTATGGGAGTGGCGACGTACTTGTTCATGCATGATCGCTTGCCGATGGATCTGACCATAACATTTTCTATCCTTTATTCTCTCAACATGTTCTTTCAAAGCTACGGTGCCGTTTCTATTATTAAAGTGAAAGCTTATTGGTTTCACGTGCGCGAGCGCGGCGTGTTTGGCGCGATTTTCGGTACACTTATTTCTTTCGGTGCATACTTTGCGTTCGACTGGGGCCGGGCGATTGCCGATGCCGCGCAACTGACTATGACGAAAGAGCCGACGGCTTTTCAAAATTTCATACGCACCCTTTTTGCTGTTGATGCCGGCAAAGAAAATGCTTTCTGGCTTATCTTTTTTATCCCCGCTGCTATTCTTATGGTTTGGGCGGTCATCGATATGATTTGTATTAAAGATTCTCCAGATCAAGCCGGCTTCGAAGAATTCGACACCCACGATGCTTCGTCTGATGATGCAAACGAACCTAATCCTTCAATGCTTGTCATGATTAAAAAAATTGTGACGAACCCCGTAATTCTTATTGTGTGTTTAGTCGAGTTCACGTCGGGTGTTTTACGTAACGGCATTATGCAGTGGTATCTCGTGTTTCAAAAGGATGTCGCACAACCTGGGGCCGAATTCTTTGTCGACAACTGGGGTATTTTGCTCGCGGTTTCAGGCACTATCGGTGGTTTTACTGCTGGCTACATTTCTGATCGTTTCTTTCACTCACGTCGTGCACCTGCTGCGGTGATCATGAGCGGAGTGATGCTTGTTTGTACGGTGATCATGTCGCTTACACTTTTCACTTCACCATTCTTGGTGGGCTCTTGTGCCGTTGTGATGATCTTTGCCGTAATCGGTGTGCACTCGATTATGTCGGGCACTGCGGCTGCTGACTTCGGTGGCAAAAAAGCGACGGCGACAGCTTCGGGCATTACTGATGCCTGCGTCTATGCGGGCACTGGTATTCAATCTGTGAGCTTAGGTTATTTATCGACTATGAATTGGCAATATTGGCCGGTATTTTTGATCCCGTTCACAATTATTGGGGTACTCGCAGCGATGCGTATTTGGGCAGCATTGCCTGAGGCGACTCGTCGCTACCTTATACAAGTTGAGAAAATTTCGATTACAGATAAACGCCGGCATATACAGATGAGCAAGGAGACTGTGACCGTTATCGAGTAATATGCTTTTAAGGCATAATATGTTGTGTATGATTCACTTCACTAATATTTAAAGTGGTCCTATCTTCCCCTTCGAACGTTAACAAAAATATCCGAAGGGGGATAAAATGAAAAAACTAATCGTAGCACTCGTAACTCTCGCGTCTGTTCAATCTTTTGCTGACGGCTTTGTTTGTGAAACTGACGCTGGTGATTTGCGCCTGAAAGTTTACAACAAAGTAAATCCTAATGAAGGCACTCGCTCTTCCTCAGTTATGGTGGTTTCTAACCCACAAGTAGGCAGCGGTCGTCGCACCATCGCCATTTTTACCTCTGACAGTGGCTTGTTGAGCACAGCACACAACAGCGGCCTCAAATACATTGCTGATGTTGATCTTCGCTTTGCTAACTCAAACCGTTCGGGAGAATACCTCGTTGGCACTCGCCTCGGCGAAGTTGAAATGATCAAGCTGAACATCGACTTCACATATGGCGACGATTTAGCTGATGGCGACGAAACTTCTGGCCGCTTGGTCGTAGTTAAAAGAGATGGTGCAGCGATTGTTCGCAATGCAACATGCGTTCGCTATTTGAAAGCTGAGTAAGGTTTTGAATGGTGCCAGGTTCTTTTTCAGCTGGGCTGGAAAAAGAACCTGGCACCAGAAATCAGGTCCCGACAAACTAACTTACACGAAAGCCTCAACAGACCCAGTTGGGGCTTTTGCTTTTTATCGCCGGTTTTCTC
>JAYUVI010000236.1:0-2099 GCA_043754135.1 Bdellovibrionales bacterium
CAACGGGCCGCTCAGAAATAAAATCGAATTCGAAATATTGAACCTCGCACTCGGCAGTAAAGTGATTTTAGCAGGCACCATACCGTCTGAAGAAATCACCGATTACATTTCAATTGCCGACCTCTATGTCAATTTAAGTTCACGTACCACAGGCTTTGAACCCACTATGCTCGAAGCGATGGCCCAAAAGAAAGTGGTGATTGGGTCAGAGCTCAGCCCTATTGCCACAATTATTCAAGATGGTTTCGACGGCTTTCTAGTACGCCCGGCCGACTCACAGGCAATCACTGATCTTATTGCCGCACTTTTTGGCGGGACATTTCGCAGCAACACCTCGCAAATGAGCGTAGCTGAAATAGGCGAAAACGCTCGAAAGAAAGTTCTCGATCTCTTTGATGTAAATAAAATGGTGGATCACATGCTGTCGGCCTTTAAACAGATCATCCGTCGCACCAGTCGGCGACTCGCTGTGACATAGGGACCTCGATTTTGGTCCTGGGACAAGGTTAAGCTTTGTCCTCAATCTGTAACTCACTGTAAGAAAAGGTGAAATCTCTCAAAATCAACTTGAAGCCTTTCAAGATGCGCCTACAATTAAATTGTCTAGTCCAAATAAGAAGGATTTTTCTGCTATGACAAAAGCTGATCTGATTAATCTGATTTCTGAAAAAGCCCAAATCACTCGCGTAAAAGCTGAAACCGTCGTCAACACGATTTTTGATGCGATGGTCGAAGCGCTAGTACGCGATGATCGTATTGAAATTCGCGGCTTTGGTTCATTTGTAAATCGCGACTATGATGCCTACAAAGGTCGTAACCCTCGCACTGGCGAAGTGATCGAGGTCGATCAAAAAAAACTGCCTTTCTTCAAGGTCGGCAAAGAACTCAAAGAAGACATCAACAAAGGTTCTTAGTTAACTAAGTCAAAAGAGTTTAGATTAAACCTCAAAACCTACGTTTCATTTTGAGACAAGTAAAAGCTTGGGGATTAAGCAGTTGGTAACTGATGGCTGATGGCAAATGCTCGCGTAGAGGAAATGTGATTTTCTCCTATCAAAACCATAAATAGGCGATCTAAACCGAGAGCAATACCGGCGCTTGGGGGTAGACCCCAATCGAGAGCATTCATAAAATTTTCGTCTATTTCTAAGGCGGTACGATCATATTGCGCCCGCAGCTTCTGATCACGTTCGAAACGCCGACGTTGCTCTTTCGGGTCATTCAATTCATGAAACGCGTTCGCAATTTCCAAACGTTGCCAATAAAATTCGAAGCGATCGGCCCAACCATGAACGTTCAATCGCGCCAGCGCGGCTTGCGACGGTGGGTAGTCGACTAATAAAAAAGGCTGTTGCGGTAAATGTGGTTCAACTTTCGCCACCCAAATTAAATGAAAAAGATCATTCCAGTTGAAATCAAGTGGCGGCGAAAGTTGCAATCGGCCCGCTAAATATTTTAACTCTTCAGCTGTCGTCTTCGGGGTCAAACGAAAGTCGGTAGCCCGGTAAAAAAAATCAGTTACAGAATATTGTGGCAACGGCGTTGATCCCGACGTCGGCTTATCTTCAGATGTGGGCCCTGCTTCTTCGGTTAATACTTTAACTAACTTTTCACCTATAACCGCTTTTTGCACAAATTGAATGTAGCCCGCAAGATCAGCTTTGATCATATCGAGATGCGCATAAGCGCGGTACCACTCGAGCATTTGAAATTCGGGCTCGTGCTGCTCGGTTAACTCTTCGTTACGAAAAACCGTTTTAATTTCAAAAATGTCGCTGTGCCCTCGGGCGAGCATTTGTTTTAAATGGAGCTCGGGGCTTGTCGGCAGATGTAACTGACTTTGTTTACGGCCCCAGCGCCACTGCACTGAGAGAGGCTCGAGCTCGGGCTCCATACCGGGGTTACTGACTAGGCTGGGGGTTGTCACTTCGACCAATCCCTGACCCGAAAAATACTCGCGCGTTGCCGCCAAAAACTTCGCCCAAAGCCGTGCGCGGCGCCCATCGAAAGAAGTGGGTCTTTTATTTGAGCCGAGCGATTTCACCAGCACTTTTGTACTCTGCCATTTTTTGATCTGCCAGTCTTCAAAGGCTGATCCA
>JAYUVI010000237.1:0-2084 GCA_043754135.1 Bdellovibrionales bacterium
GCAATTGCAAAAGCGGAGTGACATCACTCACAGCAGTTTCATGTTTTACACAGAGCTGCGGTGCTGGCGGAGTATCGTCATGCAAATGATAGTCAGTTAAACCCGCCAAATTTTGCAGGAGCGTACCCATTTCGCTAAAAAACTGCAAACGAACGGTGGCAACATCCATGCTGAGATATTGTGGTGAAGGAGCCGAAGGCGCGATGTAACTAGCGAGCGGTGGTTTCTCTCGTAAACCACGAGCTTTCACAGCACGGTCCAACCACTGATAAGGTTGAAAACTAGATTGCGCCCACAATGATTGAGTCGTAAAAAAAGCCAAAAAAGAAAAACCAATCGAGCTCAGCATACATACCTCCACCCATGTATGTACTGCAGTTCAAAACACGCCTGAGACTGTAAAAACTATGCTTTGTAAAGACGCTAAGTCGCTCTGTAAAAATGACCAGCTAAGCCGGTCGATAATTATGCGCGTAACTCATCTCAAATAAAATTTGTACATATGCGCATTTTAGTCGACAATATGCGCATATGATAAACAGAATTGTTAAACCATCAAAATCACAGAGCTTTTTTATGCTCGGACCACGTGGAACGATCCGCAAGCACGTGTCGTCGATGGTGTACGCGCACTTCATTGGCAAGACGGGTTACGAGAGATTTTTTCTATCGACGTATCGACCTAAGGCACGCGCGCGGTGGCCTGCATGTATGTATCGAAAAGAATCGCGTTCGGGTTCGCGACTATTTCTTTGAACTCGCGTTTCATTTGCTTAACAAGAAGAGGCGTAACGCGCTTTTCTTTCAGCAAGTCAGCAGCCGCGCTATACATCAATTCTTCCCAGTAACGGATCGCTTTTGTGCGTAACTCAGGCTCGCGTTTGTCAGCGTAGAGCGTAAGCAATTTCGTATTCACATCGGTGAAACCTGCGTCGCGCAGAAAATTACCGAGTTTCACACCGACAAACGGGTCGCCTCCGCGGTCGTATTGGTGATCGTTCAAAGTCATCCAGTACTTCCAGATCGCCGGGCAATACGGATCGAGAAAGAATGCGAAATTCATCACTTCAGTGATCACGATTCGCGAACCAGGTTGTAAAATGCGACGAGTCTCGGCCAATACACGCGAAGGATTCGGCATGTGTTCAAGCACCCAACAAAAAAATGCGCCTTGAAAGCTGTTGTCAACAAATGTGAGTTTTTCTGCATTCATTTTATGAATTTCAAAACGATTTTTCGCGTAGGCGATACTCTTCAAATGTCTTTTTGCGGCTGCAATTTGCTCATCGCTAATATCAATGCAGGTCATCTTGATATGGGGAAAGCGCCTCAACAAAACTTGCGTCTGCGCCCCAACACCACTCCCCACCTCTAGAATTTTTTCAGCATGGGAGAAATTGACGTCACGATAAATCAAGGTCTCCATAAACTCAGCTTGCTGGCGCAAACGATCTTGTTCTTTGTTGGTGTAACCGTGAATGTAACCCTGTTTTTTACGTTTTTTCATTGTTCAGGTTTATTACTCGACTACCGGGTGTTTGTCTACGGCTCGCTTGTCGTGCAAATATATTGCGCTAGACTAATGACGCCGTAGTTAGCCGGCCATTGATCAATTATTGATTATCGATTAATCAATAATTGATTACCGCCCGCCGTCGCCCGTCTTCATCGGAGAAAATACTTCAGGCTGAGACCCAGAGTTCTTGCGAGCATCTTCGCGATCCCGCTTTTCTTGTTCTTTTTTCTCTTTCATAGACTTTTGCAATTCATTGTACCGCTGAGTGTACTCGCGATGCATTTGATTAAACTCGCTGGTTTTGTCACGTAACTGATTATTGAAGTCATCATCTTTCATTTTTACATCGGCACTGAACTCATGTCGGCGATCACGTTCATCGGCCTGATATTCACGGCGCTTAGTATCTTGTTCATTAAAGAAATCTTGACGGTCTTCACGCGCTGACTTTTTATTTAAGAATCCCTCGCGGCTCTCTTTTAACTTTTTATAAAAAGTATCACGGTAATCTTTTTCTTGTTTGTCGAAAGTCTTACGAATTTTTTGCACTTCACGGCGGTGTTAGATC
>JAYUVI010000238.1:0-5367 GCA_043754135.1 Bdellovibrionales bacterium
AGTGACTACGTTGCCGTAAGTGTCTCGAATTTCTAAGACGGGGAGAAGGTTAGTCCCGGCAACAGAGTCTGCGGGCTGGGTAGTGTAGACAATCTGCGAAGCCGCGGCGTTAATAATAACAAAGGCATTACTATCGGTGTTCACACTCGCTGTACCACCCGAACCTGAAGTGTCGGCTTTTGTCGCGCGTATAACTTTGCCAGTACCAGCTGTTTGAATATTTACAGTTTGCGCGGCGGCAAAAGTGACGACGCCACCGACGGCAGCTCGAGTGAGAGTGCCGGCGAGTGCACCTGTGCCAGCTTGCAAACTTAAAGTCACACTTGCGGTAGCGTCAGTACCCGAAGTGACAAGGTTGCCGTAAGTATCACGAATTTCAATAACCGGGAGTAAGTTGGCGCCGGCTGCCGTATTGGTCGCCGGCTGAGTGGTGTATGCCAACTGTGCGGCGGCCGCATGAGTCATCGTAAAACTTGAACTGTCGACAGTGACGGCCGCCGTGCCACCACCACCGACGGTTGAAACTTTGGTGGCTCGTAGGGTTTTGGCGCCAATCAAATTAATCGATACAGTTTCGGCGGCCGTAAAGCTCGCGACGCCGCTTGATGCGGCAACAGTGAGAGTGCCAGAAAGTGTACCTGTACCGGTTTGCAAATTTAAAGTGACGTTGGCGGAGGCATCAGCGCCCGTGCTCACAACGTTACCGTAAGTGTCGCGAATTTGCAGAACAGGGAGAAGGTTGGCACCAGCGGCGGTACCGGTCGCAGGCTGGGTGGTGTAAACAATTTGAGTGGCAGCCGCGTGAGTGATATCAAAATTATTAGAATCTACGGTAACACTCACAGTGCCGCCCGAGCCTGTAGTGTTCGCTTTTGTTGCCCGCAAAACTTTGGTGCCAATCAAATTGATACTGACGGTTTGCGCGGCGGCGAAAGTGACAACACCGCTGACTGCCGCTTTGGTGAGAGTGCCACTTAAAGTACCAGTGCCTGATTGCAAACTCAAAGTCACATTGGCTGTTGCGTCTGCACCTGTCGTGACAAGATTGCTGTAGCTATCGCGAATCTCTAAGACGGGGAGAAGATTAGTCCCGGCAACAGAGTCTGCCGGCTGCGTAGTGTAAACAATTTGCGAAGCTGCGGCATTGCGGATCGTGAACGAACTCGAATTTTGTGTCAGTGTGCCCGCACCGCCGCTGCCGCTTAAGTCAGCTTTTGTCCCACGTAAGGTGTAAGCGCCAGTCAGATCTAAATTCATAGCCTGAGTGGCAGTGAAAGTAATAACGCCAGCGACAGCCGCTAAAGTTTTGGTCCCGCCGAGTGTCGCGCCACCGACCCCGGTGTTAATTGAAATGGTAATATTGGCAGTGGCATCTGGGCCACTACTCACAGTATTGCCTTGAGAATCGCGAATTGTAATCACTGGGAGAAGGTTGGCTCCCGCTGCCGTGTTGGTCACAGGCTGAGTGGTAAATACCAATTGAGAGGCGGCGCCATTAATAAGAGTGAAAGAATTGCTGTTGACGACTAAAGCCGCCACGCCGCCAGAGCCCGTAGTACTTGCTTTCGTTGCGCGTAGAGTTTTTGCTCCAGCTAAATTGATACTCACAGTTTCAGTGGCTGTAAATGTGGCCACACCGCTGACGGCGGCGAGGGTCAGTGTGCCACTTAAAGTGCCAGTGCCTGAAAAAAGAGAGAGTGTGACGTTGGCCGTAGCATCGGCGCCAGTGGTGACCACATTAGCGTAAGTATCTTGAATTTGCAGAACCGGCAGAAGATTGGCGCCGGCCTCTGTGTTGTTTGCAGGTTGAGTGGTGTAGACAATTTGTGAAGCCGCCGCATTGATAATAACAAAGGCATTACTATCGGTGTTCACACTCGCTGTACCACCCGAGCCTGAAGTGTCGGCTTTCGTTGCGCGTATAACTTTGCCGGTACCAGCTGTTTGAATATTTACAGTTTGCGCGGCGGTGAAAGTGACGACACCACTAACCGCAGCTCGAGTGAGAGTGCCTGCGAGTGAGCCAGTGCCAGCTTGCAAACTTAAAGTCACACTTGCGGTGGCGTCAGTACCTGAAGTGACCAGATTGCCGTGGGTATCACGAATCTCAATAACCGGGAGTAAGTTGGCACCGGCTGCCGTATTGGTCGCGGGCTGAGTGGTGTAAACTAATTGTGATGCAGCCGAATTAATAATAGTGAAGCTCGAGCTATCGACAGTGACAGCCGCCGTGCCACCACCACCAACGGTTGAAGCTTTTGTTGCGCGTAAGGTTTTGGCGCCAGTCAAATTGATCGATACAGTTTCTGCGGCAGTAAAAGATGCATTACCACCAGAGGCGGCGACAGTGAGAGTGCCAGAAAGTGTACCTGTACCGGTTTGCAAATTTAAAGTGACATTGGCGGTTGCATCGGCACCCGTGCTGACAACGTTACCGTAAGTGTCGCGAATTTGCAGAACAGGTAAGAGATTAGCTCCAGCAGCCGTACCGGTCGTCGGCTGAGTGGTGTAAACAATTTGGGTTGCCGGAGAATGAGTGATATCGAATGAGGCACTCGTTAAATTCAACGCTGGTGTTGAAATGCTGGCATCGAGTGTATATGTACCAATCAATGTTAGGTCGAGAGATTCTGTCGCCGTCCAAGTGGCAACCCCACTCACTGCGGCTTTGGTTTTTGTGCCATTCAAAGTCGCGACTGGCCCAGAATTGCGTGACAAAGTAACAGTCGCCGTTGAACTTGCTCCAGAGGTCACGGTATTGCCATAAGCATCTAAAATTTTCACGACTGGCAGAATATCTAAACCGGCCAATGTATTTACGGGCTGAGTTGTAAATGCGAGTTGTGAGGCCGTTGCGTGCGTGATGCTAAATGAACTGCTTGTGCGATTGAGAGCCGTGACAGTCGTATTGGCATCGAGAGTGTAAGCGCCAACAAGGGTCATATTTAAAACCTCTGCCGCCAACCAAGTCGCGACACCTGCAACCGCTGCTTTTGCCGCCGTGCCATTGAGAGCAGTGACCGAGCCCGAACTGCGTGACAGTGTGACGGTGGCCGTGGCATCTGCTCCAGTTGTTACAGTATTGCCAAAAGTATCTTGTATTTTCACAACTGGCAGAAGGTTCGCGCCCGCCGCGGTATTGATGGGTTGAGTTGTAAAAGCCAATTGTGCAGCCGCCGCGTGAGTAATATTAAATGAAGCGCTCGTTCGCGAAAGAACTGGCGCTGTAGTCGCGGCACCGAATGTGTAGGCTCCAACGAGTGTCATATCGAGAGACTCTGTAGCGGTCCAAGTCGCAACACCGGCGACGGCAGCTAGGGCTGTTGTGCCATTTAAACTTGTTACTGATCCAGAATTTCGCGTTAAGGTGACCGTCGCTGTTGCAGCCGCGCCCGTGGTGACTGTGTTGCCATAGGTATCTTGAATTTTAACGACGGGCAGAATATCTACGCCAGCCACAGTGTTTGCGGGTTGCGTGGTGAAGGTCAATTGTGTCGCAGTACCATGAGTAATATCGAAGCCATTACTGGTTACAGCTAAAACTGGGGCGCTGGTATTGGCGTCGAGAGTGTATGTCCCGGTTAACGTCATGTTGAGACTGTTGGCTGCGATCCATGTCGCAACACCCGCCACCGCAGCTTTTGCCACTGTACCATTCAGTGTGGTTGCAGCGCCCGAACTACGACTAAGAGTGATGGTGGCCGTGGCCGCTGCGCCAGTGGTGACTGTATTGCCGTAAACATCTTGAATTTTCACGACGGGCAGAAGATTCACCCCTGCAACCGTGTTCACTGGTTGGGTAGTAAAAGCCAGTTGCGAAGCTGTGCCATGAGAAACCGTAAATAAGTTACTCGTGCGCGTGAGAACAACTGGAGCTGCAATAGCCGCATCGAGAGTGTAAGTGCCAACGAGATGAATAGCCATTGCCTCAGCACCTGTCCACGTGGCAATACCCGCAACTGCGGCCTTTGAGACTGTACCATTCAGAGTGGCGGCGGGCCCCGAGCTGATCGTAAAATTAACCGTCGCCGTGGCGCCTGCACCCGAGGTCACGGTATTACCGAAAGCATCTTGTATGCGAACAACAGGCACGAGCACGGTGCCAGCAGTGCCACTCGCCGGCTGAGTGGTGAAGAGAAGCTGCGTCGGCGTCGAACTTATAATATTAAACGAACTTGAAACAGCGAAGAGCGCGGCCGTCCCGCCACTACCCACAGTCGAGGCTTTTGTGGCTCTTAAAGTTTTTGCGCCGGTTAAATTAATGGCCACGTCGTTGGCCGCTACGAAAGTGACAATTCCGGCAACGGCAGCTTTGGTGATCGTACCTGAAAGTGTACCTGTACCGGTTTCAATACTGAGTGTGATATTCGTGCTCGCGTCAGCTCCTGAAGTGATGACGTTGCCATAAGTGTCGCGAATCTCAATGACTGGTAAAATGTCGGCACCAGCGGCAGTATCGACCGGTTGAGTTGACCAAACCAGTTGTGACGCCGGCGCATGATTAACAGTAAATGAGTTCGAGACCGCAAACACGGCGGCGGTCCCACCACCTCCCACAGTTGAGGCTTTTGTGGCGCGCACTGTTTTTGCGCCCACGGTGTTGAGGTAAGCTCCTAACCCTGAAAATGTACCTACACCTGCAATAGTCGTTACAGTTAAGCTGCCGAGAAGACTGCCTGTGCCACTTTCAAGAGTGAGAGTGACATTGACGATAGAGTCGGGGCCGCTCGAAACAGCATTGCCGAAAGCATCGCGTACAACAAGAACTGGCGTGATTTCGACACCCGCCACAGTCGGGTTTGTAGGCTGTGTAGTGTAAGCCATTTGCGTCGCCGCCGCGTGAGAGATTGCAAAAGAACTACTAGTTTCGCTCATTTCCGGGGTCGTGGTCGTGGCATCAAGAGTGAATGTTCCGACAACGGTCAAGTTCATAGCTTCGCCTGCGGCCCAAGTCGCAACACCGGCCACAGCAGCAATTGCCGTCGTACCATTGAGTGTGGCAACAGGTCCTGAGCTTCGCGAGAGAGTGACGGTTGCGGTTGAACTCGCGCCTGAAGTCACGGTGTTGCCGTAAGTGTCTTGAATTTTTACGATCGGTAATAAATTATTGCCGGCAGTAGACGCCACCGGTTGGGTTGTGAAAGTTAACTGCGTGGCGATGCCATGAGTGATATCAAACGAAGCACTTGTAACAGTCAAAGATGGTGTCGCTGTGGTGGCCGCTAAAGTGAATGTCCCGATCAAAGTTATATCGACTGATTCGGTTGAGGTCCAAGTGGCGACACCTGCGACAGCCGCTTTTGCGAGGGCACCGTTGAGAGCAGTGACTGATCCCGAATTTCGCGTGAGCGTCACAGTCGCCGTTGA
>JAYUVI010000239.1:0-5860 GCA_043754135.1 Bdellovibrionales bacterium
CATTCAATTTTTGCGCAATAACCGTTCTGACTTCGCTCACCACCTGCTCATTACTCGACATAACCTTCTGCTTGTCAGGCGGTACACTTAAGCTATGCATCAGCACATACTGCGCTTCGCTGTTTTGAATAAGGCTAATAAATCTTTCATCTGCCAAGGCGCTAACGTCGTTAATCACATTAACACCGAAGTTCTCTACAGCTTGTACGGCATTTTGGAAATGTCGTGTATCGAGACTGATCTGCGGTTTTAAATTCCGCTCGGTAGTATACCGCTTCAAAAGCTGCAGCACCGGTTTAACACGACACCACTCTTCTTCTGCCGTGAGCGGGTGTGCACCGGGCCGAGTGGATTCACCACCCACATCGATCATACCCACATTGTGCGCACACCATTCAGTGATCGTCGCTTCTAAATTTTTCTGCCAATCGCCGCCGTCAGAAAATGAATCGGGAGTCACGTTGAGAATGGCCATCCACACTGGTGCATGTTGATCATGCTGACGAGACATTTCGAGTACTGAGGCCTCGTTAGATGTGAATTGCAAGCCCGCATTTAAATCTTTAAGTGGGTCGAGAACAAAAGCACGATTTCTGATTTCAGGGTGCGGTAATGTGAGATGTGGCGTTTCGACTCGGCAGCCCTCGGCGCAAAGAATGTCGATATCGAGTGGTCGCGGCGCCCACTTGAGAGAAGGTACACGGCCCGCTTCGCGTTCAAGCATTTGCGTGCACGCCAAAATTTTATCGGGTTCGGTATCTGACTCAAATTGCACCGCGATATTGAGAAAATCTTTGTTCCACTCATCGGGTGCCTGTGGCGGGAGCAATGCCCGGTTAGCGTAAACATTAGAGACACGAATATCACTGAGGTTAAGCACTTCTTTTAACCGAGTGATCGCGCGTTCTAAATGCGCTGTGCGATCACCCATGTTTGAACCTAAACCCAGATAATATTTCATTGCGACTGCTCAATTTGAAAAGTCACACCGCCTCTAAGGCCATCGATCGGCGGGCTCACTTTATGTAAAGACAAATTCCACTTCAGCGCTCGCTTAAGTGAGGCACGTAAGTTTTCGTGAAGCTTGTGAGCTAAGTGCTCGATGGTTTGAAATTCAACTGTCTGTGTTGTCTTGAGTATAAGCCGACAGAGCTGATCATAACAAACCGTATCGCTGAGATTATCGGTCACGCAAGCTTGTGGCTTTTCAGCGAAATCAATTTGCAAAGACACCCGCACCTCTTGCTTCTGCGCACGCTCGGCCGCTGAGCAGCCGAGGTGACATAAAAGTGAATAGTCATGAACGGTGAGGCGAATCAATGATGAACCTCTGTCAAAAAATTCCAGAGTGCATCGGTGGCACGAGTTGTGGCCGCAAGTGCCCGCATTGAGGTGGGTTGGCCATTAATGTCTTTCTCAAGATCCAACTCAGCGATTAGTTGTGCACAAGCTTGCGAGTGATAAACATCAGCTTTCTCGTGCACAGAGAAAAAATGAAGCGTTTTTTCGTCAGTTATACCGTAATGCTGGGCCAATCCTTCGATTTTCGCTTTAGCGATTTCGGGTATTTGGTATTCGTAGGCATAGAGAGCGCATAAACCCTCTTCAAAAGATGAACGCGACAACTCCATAAAAGTTTCTTTGAGCTTCTCCGCTTTTTCGCCATAATCCGGTGCTGATAAAAGATCCGTGCCTATGCCCTCAGCAAAATCCCGCCACAATTCGGGGTGGGGGGGCGAATGTCGCTCGCCTTCCTCATCCATGAGGTTTTCTAACAAAAGTTTTCTGGCTTGTTGTGACTCACACTGACTGTGAGTTGCGCTTACAAATCGTGGGAAGGCCTCAACAAAGGGCATGTATTGAGCCGCGTAGTTTTGTAACTGCGCTTTAGAGAGCACCCCTTGCCTCCAGTCACGATAGAATGGGTGCTGGAGCATGTTTCGCTGCTCGATAATTTTTTGAATTTCAGTAAGTAATGACATTTCTCCTCCTAATTTTAGTTGTCATCTTAACCGTCATATTGGTCGTCACATTGAACTTTACATTGGTCGCCCTTATGGCGCACTCAGCCCAGGTTAAGCGAGACGAATTGATCAAAATATCTAAAAGGGTTAAAACTTTCGTTAAGTGAAACTTAAAGATTTTGATCTTAACAAACTCGTGGTTTTCAATGCAGTTGCTCGCCATGGCGGCTACAAAGGCGCTGCGGAAGAATTGAACATCACGCGTTCAGCTCTCAGCCAAAGCATCACACAGCTGGAAGATGTTTTAGGTCGCCAGCTTTTCAATCGCGTTGGGGCCCGATTACGACTTACAGAATCAGCCCAGCTTTTTCACCAGGAGCTGTTGTTGCATCATCAGAATATTCAATCAGCGCTGGCGAGCTTTCGCCAAAAAAGTCAAAGCATTGGTGGCTCCCTACGCTTAGGCGCCTATTTAGAATTTACCAAAAGCAAACTGATGCCGGTGATTGAAGAGTACATGTCGGCTTTCTCAAATGTGCAGGTCAAGTTTGTTTTCGACTCGCCCTCGCGTCTGCATAATTTGCTCGAAAACGAAAAGATCGATTTAGCAATTTCGATCTTCCCCCACCGAAAATCAAATGCCATAGAGTCTAGAAAACTTTATCAAGAAGAACTCGCGTTGATTGGCCACATTGATATTATATCGACGCAGCTTAAAAAAGAAAATTTGGCCAAACTGCCCGTCATCGATTATTACCCTCAGCATCTTTTATTTAAACGTTGGTGGCATCACCAGTTTTCTCAGCACTTAAAAAGTGTGCACATTGCCTCATACGCTGCGAGTGCAGAAATGGTTTATGAACTTGTGAAACGCCGATTGGGGATTGGCGTGGTTCCACTTTACGTGGTGGACCACTTTGCTCACAGCGGAAGTATTCAAATTATACAGCCCACTGAAAAAAAATTGATCGATCACGTCTGGCTCAGCCAATTTAAACATAAAAACCACACTCGTGCGCATGTGGAATTCGTTAATTTAGTTTTTAAGCGATTTCAAAACTCTTGCCAATAGCGCTCGACGTGCTGACCCGCTTGTTCAAGCGAGAGGCTCGCATACTGACGGCTGAATTCGCGGTGCTCATCTGTAGATCTTAAAAACTGCGGGGTTTGCGAGTCATAGCACCACGAGGCTTTTAATTTCCGCTCAATAACAGAAGAAATGTCGACTTCATGCGATCGCAATGTGGGGAGAAATGTTTCAGCATCCGCGTTTTGATTGAGCCATCTGTAGAAAAAGAAACTCTTAGCCCGCAAATAGTAAAACCATTTAAACTTCGAATGCCTCAAAGCGCTCATCATAGCTGACCAAAAAAAATCTCGAGTAAGTTGGCCAATTTGACCCAATTGCAGCTGACCTTTTCGTAAAGCCACCAATGGCTGTAAATATGCATATGGGATGTCTTCATAAGCTGCGCGAAACTTAAAGCGGTCACTCCATTGTCCGAGGCATGCGTGAAAGCACGTCATGTGATCCACGTGCCCACCCACCCCGAGGGGAAAATAAAGCTCATTAGCCGTTATAGTGGTAAAAAAATCTCGTAACTTCTCGCGTACCGCAAAAACCACGTCTTCATCTGGTCGACCGGAAAATAAATGGCGTGCGTGTTGATATTTAGGTTTACGAAAAATAGCATCTTTAAAATTAACGTTGTGAATTTCGAAATTTAAAACGCCTTGCGCTTTTTTGTCTTCATTATGGCGATTGTCAGCGACTTTAAAAAAATTTGTCGATTGCGCTTGCACGCCACTTTGCGAAAAATGCTCCGAAAATATATTCACAACGAGAATACGTTTTTGATCTTGCGCGCGAAGGGCCATCAGACCGCCACATGAAAATACGGCGTCATCTATATGCGGGGAAATAATAACGGCATCAAAATGTTGTGACTGCATAAAACCCGCCATAAAAACCGAACCGGCTCAGTTTTATTTATTTTGCCAGAGAAACGCCATTTGCTGTAGGCCCCAGTGGCACCCTACGAGAAAAAACTCTCGAGGCTGACGAATTGATGCCCTCAGCATTTCGACTAAGGGCCAAGTCACGCCAAATGGTCGCGGTATCTTCATCTTATTTTGACCTTGACGAATAGCGCGCCAAAAAAAGCTAGAAGCGTCGCCGTGAGCACTGTGCCGCACCGACAAATTCTGGTCAAAACGCAATTTTTTATCAGACGCCATAAGAGTTTTATTAAGGTGTACCTCGTCGGCACCATAAAGAATATTTTCGTCAAATCTGTAATTTTCGAAACATTTGCGCCGGTAGCTGCTGTTGCCACCCAATAGCTGCAAGGTTTGTAAATCGCGGAAAACGAATTTTTTGAGCCACAGAGTCGACATTAAATTATAAGCCGAAACAAAAACTGAACAGTTCGGAGGGTCGATGTAAACCCCACCCACTCCGTCAGTTTGAAAGTCTTGATAATGTTGATCAAGCTGGTTGAAATGATTTCTCGAGATCCACTCGCAATCATCATCTATAAAAACCATGACTTCTCCACGAGCTTTTTCTAAACCGACATTTTTCGCTGCATTTACGCCGAGCCGGCTGGTCAGGTACTGGCACTGAGGCCGCCGATTTTGACAAGTGTACGCCCACTTGGCCACTTCATCTTGCAAAAACTTAGAATGCGGATTGGCGACTATGAGTACTTCAAACCGTTGCGGGTCATAATTCTGTTTTAAAACAGACTCGAGTGCGCGCAATGCCGACACATCTCGTTTATGCGTGGGCAAAATAACACTGTACTTTACCGGAGGCATGCTCATCGCGTAAACCGCTTTAGGCGCGTCTCGTATTGATAGCGACTCATGTAAAGTATTTTTCTAAATGGAAAATTGGCGGTCCGCAGGGGCTTCCATAAATGACTAAAATATATTCTTACCACATAAAGCCAGAGCGTTTGACATGTAATTTTAAAAACAGGCCAGGGCGAGCCATCACCTTGCTGAACGATACGACCCCAATAAAAAATCAGTTGATAGAGTAAATGTAAAACTGAAAACATACCTTTGTCGGCCGGAGAAACTAAGGCGGCCGTGTTGTGTAAAAGTTCGGGGTAACGGGTCACGCGATCGCTGTACCAAAAGCCCTGTAAATAGGCTTTGCGAAAAAGATCTTTTAGGCCCATGCGCAAGTTATGTTGAACACTCATTTCAGCAACATAGGCGAGTCTTAAATTTTTTTTCAAAACCTGTAAATTGAACTCTTCTTCGGCACCGCCAAACACGATTCGTGGATCAAAACATAAATCGCCTATGGCCTGCTTATTATAAAATGCGTTCCCACCATAGAGTTGATTGGTTTCTGAATCCAAATTTGTGTTGTGCCCTGCACGCACCGGTATCGCTGTAAGTCCACGCTCTTTTAGCGGTGCGCCTGCATACTCCATTACACGCACACGCTGTTGCGAAAACCAATTTGCTGAAATCGCATGGTAAACTCGCTCTATAGTGTTAGCATCAGCGGGCAATATGTAATCGCCGCCGACTCCGGCAAGCCGCTCATGCCCCAACAAAAACTTAAGTCCGAGCGCCAGCGTATTGGGGTTGAGTAACTCGCAGTCATCATCTAGAAAATAAACGAACTTACCGCGAGCTTGCGTCAGGCCCAAATTCCGTGAATGATTCACGCCCCTTGAGCGCGTGACTAAGACCCGTGCTTGAGATAAATGCAATTCTTCAGTAAGTTCAAATACACTTTGCAACGGCTCGTCAGAAATTAATAAAATTTCATACTCGGAGCATAGCAACGTCTGCATTTGCAAGCTTTTTAAAAGCTTATACAACTCCCTACGCCGGCCAATGGTCGGTATGATCACTGAAAGCTTAATCATTCG
>JAYUVI010000240.1:0-4557 GCA_043754135.1 Bdellovibrionales bacterium
AGGCGTAGCAAAGGTCGCAAAACTTCAAGCGATGCCGTGAGCTTTTCGGCTTTTGTTTCATATTTGTCGAGAATTTTTTCTAAAACAGATGGTTCGCCATCAACACTGCGACTTGAAAGATAATAGCCCGGCACCCAGCGACTGCGCGCTTCGATTAATTCGTCGTGTAACTCACGGTAAATTGTGGCGGTCATGGTGCCATCGGGCATAATCTGTAAACTTTCAGGTAAAAAATCGAATTGGTATTTCTCTTTATCGGCTTTTGAAATCGCCGCCATAAATTCGTTTATGGCATGGCTGCGTGCCGCTTTTGGCGGTAGATTAATTTTCAAATCATCATTCACAGTAAAATGTAAACTGGCTTTTACTTGAAGAGGTTTAATGCGCGAATCTGTGGGGTGAAAGGTATAAATCGAGCGTGGCGACCCGCCTAAAAACCCCATAAATTCGTCTCTCACAATGCCATATTTATCAATAAGATTTTTATAGGAACTCGTGCGTGACGGGTGAATAAAGTAGCGCACGTAATCACGACCTTTATATTTAAAAAGTAGCGCGTGTTTTAGTGCCGCAGACAAATTACTACCCACCAGGTACTCCCGAAAATCAGAAACTGGAATGGGTATATAAGGCACATAAAAAATTTCACCTGCCTTAGGTTCGTAAGGCCCCATTTGTTCCAGGTGTATATCGCCCCCGAATACTTTAGGGTCTTGATACAAATCATTGGTGTTTTCACGCTCGCGTAACCACGCCAACTCTGCTGGTAGATCTTCGGCGGTGAAATCTATCGGCATAATTTCAACTGGGTGAATGCCCTCTTGCTTAAAAATTTCGGGCTTTACGTGACGACCTTCTTTGGCCCGACTCATGGTGGTTTCGGGGCTACTTAGCCCAAGAGTGAGGACCGCGAAGGTGCTTAATATCAGTAGCCGCAGAGCTGGTTTCAGCAACCGCAATGACGTGAACGGATCTGTGTACCCCGTGTAAAAATTTTCCATCACTCACCCCTCGTCTCGCGAAAGATTTAGTGGTGTGAAGCGGCTTATGTCAAAAATGGAAAAGCTTCTAAAATTTCTATGTGTACGATTTTATTTTCTACACGAAATGTTTTGTAATTTCGGCAAAGCCTTCGCCGCCAGAAAGTTCGCTCACATACTTGGGCAAATTTTGCATGGCACCAGTGAAGCGTTTAACATTAGCAACACCGAAAGAGTTTTCGAAAAAAGCAAACATGGGTTCATCATTAGGCGAATCGCCGACAAAGGCGGCTTGGCGATTATTCGCTACGATATCAAATTCAAATTCTTTTTCACAAAAAACTCGACAGGTTGAGAGCTTGTCGTAATCACCGAACCAACCATTGACGTGAATCGAGCTGACTTTGGCTTGGGCCCCGTGTTTTTTAAAAATGCCGACGATTTTGTCGACTTCGGCTGGCTGCAAAGCTTGCACATCTTCGCAATAGTCAATGGCGAGATCCATCATGCGGCAAAATTGATCGCTAGCTATACGCGCTCCAGGCACGGAGGCTAAAATTTCAGCGCGGATGCGTTCAAGCCGACGCTGATTGTCGACCCGAGTCGATGCGTCGAGCACAAAATGTCGCTTCATATTGCGGTCAACGTACCGAAAGTAAAACCCGCCATTTTCGCCCACGACTCCGGCCACTGGCCACTGCCGGGCAATCAGCTCGCACCAACCTGCGGGGCGCCCGGTGATCGGCACAACCTGGATGCCTTTTTTATGCAAATCCCAGATGGCATTGAACGCACCTGGTGACAGTAAGCCTTCAGTTGTCAATGTGTCGTCAATATCAGTGAACAAAAACTTGAGTTTAGAATTTGTGAAATTATTTGCCGGCTGCATTTGGTTCGCTGAACTCATTTGGACCTCGCTTCACAATAGCTAGACGTTTTGACAGAACCGATTGTACACCTTTGGCCTTTCGAACGCAGCCAACAGCTATTCGTTGCGCTGAGTTAATTGCGCTGATAGAAAATAAGAAAATTGGATGGCAGTATTGTTGGTGCAATCAAAACGCAAAAGGCAACTCACAAGTGGCAAAAGTAAAAGCAGCGAAAAAAACCAAAACTGAAAAATCTTCAGCTGCTGAGCCTGCTGCGCCCAAAAATAGAAGTGGCAGGAAATTGGTGGTGGTTGAGTCACCGACTAAAGCTAAAACTATTCGTAAATTTTTAGGCCGCGATTACATTGTTGAGTCTTGCATGGGTCACGTGCGCGATTTACCTCAATCGGCCAAAGACATTCCGGAAAAATTTAAAAAGCAAAAATGGGCCAATTTGGGTGTCAATGTCGATGAGCATTTTGAGCCGATTTACTGCATCCCTAAAAATAAAACCAAAGTGGTTAGTCAACTCAAAGACAGTCTTGCAGAAGTCAGCGAACTGATTCTGGCGACGGACGAAGATCGCGAAGGTGAGAGCATCAGTTGGCACCTCGTTAACGTTTTGAAACCTAAAGTGCCCATTAAGCGCATGGTGTTTAACGAGATCACGCAAGAAGCAATTGAGCAGGCGCTCAATGAATTTCGCGATATCGATATGCACCTCGTACGTGCGCAAGAAGCTCGCCGTATTTTAGATCGTCTGGTGGGCTACACGATTTCGCCTTTGCTGTGGAAAAAAGTGGCCTACGGTCTTTCAGCGGGCCGTGTGCAATCAGTTGCCGTGGTGCTAGTCGCCGAACGTGAACATGCCCGCTTAAGATTTCGTCGCTCAAAATATTGGGATCTTATCGCTGAGAACGAAAAGAATAAAATCACTTTTCCAACTAAAATATATTCTTACAAAGAGAAGCGCATTGCCTCGGGTAAAGATTTTGATAGTTTGACGGGTCAGCTCCTCAAAGAAAAAGCTAAAGATGTTCTGCATCTCGATGAAAAACTAGCACAGAAGATTTTAAAAGAAATTGAAAAGCTTGAATGGCTTGTGACCGCTGTCGATGAAAAGCCAGTGTCGCGCAAACCGGCCCCTCCGTTTATCACTTCGACGTTGCAGCAAGAGGCCAACCGCAAACTCAATTTGACTTCGCGCGAGACCATGCAAGTGGCCCAGAAGCTGTATGAGAAAGGTATGATCACCTACATGCGTACAGACTCGATGTTCTTGTCTGAGCAGGCGATCAAAGCGGCGCGCAAAGCGATTCTCAAACTTTACGGTAAGGACTATTTGCCTAATGAATTTCGTGATTACGGCAAGAAAAAGGTCAAAGGTGCGCAAGAAGCCCACGAAGCCATTCGCCCCGCGGGAACCGACTTTGTTCACCCCGATAAGGCTGAGCTTTCGGGCATTGAAGCCAAATTGTATGATTTGATCTGGAAGCGCACCATGGCTTGCCAAATGGTGAACTCTGAACACAAGCAAATGAGCGCGCGTTTTGAAGTCGGCAATGCGGTTTTCACAGCCTCAGGTATGACCATCGAATTTCACGGTTTCTTAAAAGCTTATGAAGAAGGGCAAGACGAAAACCCTGACAAAGAAGATTCCGACGAAGCGAAATTGCCGCCACTCAAGGTGAACGAAAAAGTAAAACTTGTTGAAATAAAAACAAGTGAGCATGAAACGAAACCGCTCCCGCGATACACTGAAGCGACCCTCGTACAAACCCTTGAAAAAGAAGGTGTGGGTCGCCCGTCGACTTACGCTTCGATTATCGGGACTATTCAAGATCGTGGTTATGTTAAAAAACTCGGCAATGCTTTGGCGCCGACTTTTACTGCGCTTGTGGTGAGCAAATTACTCAGCCAACATTTGCCTGATTATGTTGAAACGGGTTTCACGTCGGCTATGGAGTCAGCTCTCGATGACATTGCTAATGGTGATCTCGACCAAGAAAAGTATCTCACTTCAGTTTATTTTGGCGACAAAGGCCTTAAAAAGCAGGTCGAAAAGCGTGAGAAAGATATTAAAGCTGAAGATTCACGCAGCATTCAACTTGAGGGTATGAAAGATCTCACTTTTAAAGTCGGTCGCTACGGCGCCTATGTTTGTCGACCCGATGGCAAAGACGAAGAGGTCTGTGCGTCGATACCTGAAAGTCATACTCCAGGTGACATGACAGTTGAGGCCGCCAATAAATTAATCGATCAAAAAATCAATGGTGCCGATTCAATTGGCAAAGACCCGGCGAGCGGCATGCCCGTTTATGTATTGAGTGGGCGCTATGGCCCCTATGTGCAATTGGGTGAAGGCTACAAAGAAGAAGAAAAACCCAAGCGGATGGCTTTGCCCCAAGGGCTCGAGCCTGACAAAGTCACTCTTGATAAAGCGGTGTGGCTATTGGGTTTGCCTATGAAATTGGGCATGCACCCCGATTTGGAAAAGGAAATTAAGTTAGGTCTCGGTCGTTTTGGGCCTTACGTAGTTTGTGATGGCGATTATCGTTCAGTGCCTAAAACAGAAGTATTTTTTGATGTAAATTTAAAACGGGCGCTGGAGCTTTTTAGCCAACCCAAAAAAGGCCGCGGTCGCGCCGTACCTCTGAAAGAATTAGGCGTGGATCCGAAGACAAAATCGGCCGTGCAGGTTCTGAATG
>JAYUVI010000241.1:0-4733 GCA_043754135.1 Bdellovibrionales bacterium
CTCGCTTGTGCGACGTGCGAATACGCACGCCTCCGCGCTCGCTCACTCCCGCCTTGCATCTGGCGTTTTCTGAAGATTTAAATATTGAAACCGTCTTTAATGCCTTTGACAACGCGGCTCACCGCATTGTGGGGGTGTAGGCTTTCTTGATGTTCAACGTATATGTCATAATCAAGGACCGCTTTTTCGCTCTCAAATGCCGAGCGCAATTTACGAGCAGCATCTTCGCAGAACATTAAATTTTTTGCATTTAGACGCGCAAACTCTTGCTCATCGATGCGCTTCACGGCCGATTGTACCGGCGTGCCGAGAGCTTTTTCGGCAAGGTTAATCAATGTCACAGCATCAAACGACGTCACCGTCTCTTTTACCCGCACCTGCAAGCGCGCTAAACTGCGCTGGGCATGGGGCACAGCCGCGACCGAATTCTCAGTGCCGAGCCAGTTGTATAATTCGTTTTTACTCACTTGCTCTTGGTTTATGAATTTTTTCGCAAACTGTTGCTGCATCAGCTGCCGAGCCAGCGCTGCCGAACAAGGGCAGGTACTGCTGTAAAGAACTTCCACTCCCAAAACAAAATCAAATTTTTTCTCTTTCAAGCTCGCGCGAATCTGCACAGGGTATTGACGATAACCGACTTCACCACTCAAAAGTGCCTTGCGCTCAAGTGGTAGTTGAAAATTCAAATTCAAATAAGCCGATTCACTCAAGCCATCGTGCGAAATAATAAATTTTGTTAAAATATCTTTCAGCGACGCCAACGTCACGGGCTTCGCCTGCAAACTATTCTTTACCCCTAAATAAAGACGCGACATGTGAATGCCTTTAGCCTCAGGGTTATCAAGACTCACGAAAGCATCAATCAAGGCAGGCAATAAAACGGGCGCAGACGACTTCGTTAGCGCTAACAAAATAGGCATTTCGATTTTGCCCATCCCGACCTGTGACAAGCGACCCGCCACTTCGGTTTTTTGCTTTAAAGAAATGTCTGGTAACGTTTCATCGACCACACGGGACTCGTTTTGCGGCGACGATGTCTTAGACGACGATTTGAGTGCCTGTTTGCGCAAAGCCACCTTAGGGGCCTTTGAAGAACTTAATTTCATAGAGGGCATTATTTACCAGTATTTGACAGAACAAGCTAGTCTAACTAGTTTAACGTTCATACTAATTCAGCAGAAATGAGCCTTTTTTGCAGCCGGCGAAACCCTATTTACAGTTCAGCTCTCGCATACAAGTGGCCCTCCGACTTTTCGCCATAACCTTAGTCTTGTTCACACTTTGTCGCGTGGCCTTTTACGTAGTTTTCTTTGATAAAGCTGACGGCTTCAATATTGCCGATACACTCCATGCCTTTTGGTTAGGCTTACGGTTCGATACACGCGTGGCATTGCTCCTTGTGCTGCCGCTGCTGTTACTAGGTATGTTTTCTCGCTTTCACTGGCACGCCGGCACTCGCGCGGGTAAAATTTGGGTGGGGTTTTACACTTTTCTTTTCGCTTTTATTACGCTGATCTACGCTGGTGATTTCGGCTATTACGCTTACCTCGAAAGTCGTATCAGCTTTCGCATTTTTGAGTTCTTCAAGAATTTTTTAATTTCTTTTAAAATGGTCATGCAAACTTACAACGTGCCGGCGTGGGGCGTAGGCATGCTGCTTTTTATCTATGGCATTTATCGCCTTTTGCAGCGCCATATCTTTACCGATTTTCAAATGCCCACCGAGGCCCGCAGCGGCAAAGTCAAAACCGCGCAATCGGTCGTGATCACGCTACTTGTACTGATAGGTCTGCACTCAAGCGTGACCCAATACCCACTCCGCTGGAGTGATTCATTTTTTAACCAAAACATGTTCGTCGCGAGTCTCGGCATGAACCCGCTTCACTATTTGTTTGATACCGCGGCCAACAGCAAAAAAGATTATGATACGAACAAAGTGAAGACGCATTATTTGAAAACGGCTGAATATTTAGGCGTCAAAAATCTCGATGCAGAAAAATTGAATTTTGTTCGCGATGTCGACATGTCGCCGCAGTTTTTTAATAAGCCCAATGTGGTTTATATCGTGATGGAGTCCATGGCCGCTTACAAAACTGGCGCTTTCGGTAATGCCGCCCAAGCATCGCCATCGCTTGATCGGCTAGCAAGCCAGGGTTGGCTGTTTCGCCATTATTATGTGCCCACTGAAGGCACGGCTCGGTCGCTCTTTTGTATTTTGTCGGGCATACCCGATATCAATGCCAAGAGTACGTCGTCACGTAACCCGCATATTGTCGATCAGCACACACTCATCAATGGTCTAAAAGATTACAGCAAATATTATTTTATCGGCGGCAATGCGGCCTGGGGTAATATTCGCGGTGTGTATATGAACAACGTAAAAGGGCTTGAGTTCTATGAGGGAGACCACCTCGAGGGGCCCCGCACTGATGTCTGGGGCTTGTCAGATCTTGATCTGTTTCGCCAAGCTGCCAAAATTTTAAAAGAAAAGTCTCTCACTGCTACTCAAACTGGTCAGCCGTTTTTTGCCTTGATTCAGTCGGCGAGCTACCACCGGCCCTATACGATCCCCGACGAGCACGGCAGTTTTGCAATGAAAACTCTCTCGGCAGAAGATTTAAAGAAGTACGGTTTTAACTCGAACGAAGAATACAACTCTTTTCGCTTTGCCGATTATTCTTTAGGCGAATTTTTTCACCTCGTTGAAAATGAAAAATTCGCGCAGAACACGATTTTCGTAATTCAAGGTGATCACGGCTTACCCCATGATGGCGCTGAACACTTAAGCGAAGGTTACAAATTTTTTGGCTTAAACCGCTTTCATACTCCCCTGGTTTTCTACTCACCGCTTATTAAAAAGCCTCAAGAGCATAATATGATTATAACTGAGCCCGACGTTTGGCCGACGATCTTAGGTTTGACTGGCAACCAATACAAAACCCGCGCCTTGGGGCAAAATGTTTTTGCTGACCGCCACGCCAAAAGCCCACGCTATGCTTTTAGCTATGTGTATTACAGCTCGCCTCTGCAAATTATGCTCTACGATCAAAATTTTTTAGCTTTCGGTACCGAAAATAAAATTGAATCTTTGCACGAGTACATGTCAGACCACCCAAAAGAAGACGTGAAAAACCAATACCCCGAGAAATTCAATGAGATGAGCGAATTACTTGAAGGTATTTTCGAAAGTTCGAAATACTTGCTGCATCACAATCCGAAGTTTAAATAGCGAAAAAATAAAGAGCTAGGTGGCGAATAAATCGCGACTTAGCGCGGCCCGAACAAAATCTCGTCATTAAGGAGAGCCTCTTCAGCGGCCTTCGCCTCGATCCCGCGTTGTTGTGGCGTGCGCGGCCTGAGCCGCTTCTCGCTTGGCGCGCACTCGTCGAGCTGCCGCTCGAATTTCTGAGCGTCGATCTTTGGCCTCTTTCAGTACACGCTCAAGAAATTCATCGGCCGACATTGACTCATACGGGCCATTCACCGCTTCATCTTGCGCGTCAGCCTGACGGGACAACGTTTCAAATTTCGCCGCAATTTCAGTCAGTTTTTCTTTTAACCCTGGTTTCGCGTCAGCTGCATTGGCAGCGCTCAAGAGATTTTTTATCGCAGTGTCTTTGACAAGATCAGTGGGTGACTGCTCGGGGCCAGCTAACATCGAAACTTCGCCGATCCATTCATCATAGGTTTTTTTCAAAAACTCTGAGTTTCGGTACCTGTCAAAAAATTCTTTTGACGTAGGCGGCTTTTCACCACGCAGTGAGGCCGCCCATTGTTTGACTCGGTAGTAAGCGAAGATGTGCGACAAATTGCCCGTGCCTAAATCGAGTGCGCTGCCGCGTGCAGCTTTTATTTTTCTTGTCATCGTCGTGACAAAACTAGCCCCTAAAGCACGGCGATTTCGCTTAAGCAAATCGAGCAGAATCTGCGTGCGCAACGAAATGGCCTCCACTTTTCGCAACACATGTTCTTTCAGTAAATAAGGGCCAAAATGGTAATCCCACTCGTGACCTAGAAAAGCGTTAGGCATATCTACCGGGCCGGGTTGGTCAAAATAAGGCACACACAAACGAGCGCCACCATCTGCACAAACTGACACATCAAAAATTTCATCTTCTTCAATAACTCCCGTCGAAACAAGACTGTAGCCCATGGGTTCATGCCCGGCCTCTATGAGCTCTTCATTCACTTGGTGTTTCCACTCGCGTATCACATGCGCTTTTGGCCCACGAATCACTGTGTCGTTATGTGGGCTTATCTTAATACGAAAACCCATGTCATAGGCGATCTCTACCCCGAAAAGATAAATCACCCAACGTGCATCACCCTGGGGGACAGTCCCCATACCGGTTGGGTCAAAGTGACTTCTCCACACCGGCTCGTCAGCAGACTTAGCTAGGTAAAGAAAATCGGGATCACTAGATGCCGCAGGGTCATCATGCATGAACCACACACGCGTCGGTGTCGACTCAGCCTCTATACCGATGTGATTGAGAACCGCACCCATGAATGCTTTTTCGTTCAGCTCTTTCGCACTTTGACTAATGGTAATAACACAAGAGTCATTCTCAACTACGGGGCCCTGTGCCCATAGCGATGGCGCCCAAATCAGCAGCGGCAAAGCCCAAATATTGAGGAGTCGAATGACAATAGTGAAACTAATTGTTTGCGCTTTCATCGGCGAGCCAACAAATGAGCAAGCGTTATGCCAGCAAACACGCGATAGCAAAACG
>JAYUVI010000242.1:0-4424 GCA_043754135.1 Bdellovibrionales bacterium
GTCAACCATGCAAAAAAACCGCAGTAAATTCGTACGTATCGCCTAAAAAATTTATAAATCGAGGCTTAAGAATGGCCAATATTTACGGTATTCAAAGTAAAAGCCCGGCATCGCCCAGCTGCCGAATAAACTGCGCGACCTTCTGCCGGCGCTGAGCTACGTCACCCTTTAGTCCGTAAAGCTCAGGTTGTGATTCGCTGTCTCGAAGCAAAAGATAAATTTGAAAACGATGCGTAAGCGCCAGATGACGCCAATGGTTTTTGGCAATTTGAATGGCTTGAGACATTTCTGAGTTATGGCGAGAGGTGAATGTGAGTATAGGCTGTCGGTCTTGATGTATATCGACCGGTATTTTGCCTTGAGCAATTAGGCCTAACCACTCTTCACTTGGCAGTGAACCTTCAATAAATACCGATTGAAGCCCGTAAAGCTCTTCGTTTTGCGATAATATTTCGATGGTTGATTTACTTGTTTCGATAAGTACCGAGCCGAAATTCATAATAGCATCAAAAGTCTCTTCGTGGAAAAATTCGAACAGTGGCGGTGGCAAGCGATGCAGTGGTCGCATAGCCGGCGGGAACCAATGAAAGCTTGGGTCATACGTTGACATATGCTTGTATTACGTCGTAAAATGAGCACATGCAAACAGAAAGGCTATTGCTAAATAAAATCAATAAGTTAAATAAGTCCATGTTGATTCTCGGGCCACGCCAAACTGGAAAATCGACTTTAATCAAAAGCCTCAAGCCTGACCTCGAACAAAACCTAGCCGACCAGGCGACTTTCATCCGTTTTCTGCAAGACCCTGCACTCATAAAACAGCTTATCGGTAAAAAGACAAAGAAGATATTTATCGATGAAGTCCAACGACTTCCCTCACTTTTAAATACCATTCAGGTTTTGATTGATAACGACAAGTCGCTACAATTTTTTTTAACAGGTTCGAGCGCCCGCAAGTTAAGACGTGGGCAAGCCAACCTTCTACCAGGGCGAATTCTATCTTACGAGTTAGGTCCATTGACTCACCAGGAGCTTGATGCCGACTTTGACATCAGAAAGGCTCTGAGTATTGGCCTGTTGCCCGGTGTCTATTGGGCGGAATCCTCTGAATTAGCTGAAAAGACGTTGCGAACTTATTCACAAACCTATCTGAAAGAAGAAATACAATCTGAGTCGCTAATAAGAAATCTAGAGGGGTTTTCGCGGTTCTTTCAAATTGTTGCATCTAGAAATGGCGACTTCATCGACTTTGCAAAGTTCTCATCGCAAGCCATGATTGAACGAACTTCTGCAAAAAGATATTTTGAAATTTTAAATGACACTTTGGTTGTGAACTCTGTTGATCCATTCGCAAAGAGTTCGAAGCGACGACTCATTCAGCACCCCCGGTACTATTTTTTTGACGTGGGTGTTTTAAATGGATGTCTCGAAAATTTTACGGTTTCAAACGATCGCATTGGCGGACTATTCGAGTGCTTGGTCCAGCAGCTTATTTTGTCTTCTGCCAAAGCGCACGATCATAGTATTCGTGTTTCGGTGTATAGAACTGAGGCGGGTGCCGAAGTCGATTTTATCATTGAGCGCGGCAAAGAGGTTTTCGCTGTCGAAGTTAAGGCTTCAAAAAACGTAGGGCGAAATGACTTTAGAGGCCTAGTCAGTTTTAAAGAATTTTTTGGTAAAAAGCACACGCCACTCATTATATACTTGGGTGATGACGATCAATACATAGACGACGTCAGGGTTTGTGGGCTGGTGTCAGGCCTAAAGGTTTTAGGTTACTAGAGCGGAAGCCCATCGATACCGTCCTCGTTAAGGGCCCGCAAGAACTTGCTTGATAACTGACGAATTTCAGCCCGCAACCGCCTCGCGCCGTTAATCGTACTAGTGCCTTTTTCGAGAAGTTTTTGTTTCAAAGCCCCATCTTGGCCGCGAGTGCCGCCGTCGCCTGGTGGATTCATATTGCCGGTTTCGCCACTGGCTGGTTATTTGTCAACCATGCAAAAAAACCGCAGTAAATTCGTGTGTATCGCCTAAAAAATAGAAACTGGGCAATTTTCTTGCAACCTTTTCGGCGATTTTAGACAAGAGCCCTCATGAACATCGATTGGGATGACATTATTGATGATCTCGGCCCGCGACTTTACCGATATTTCTGTGTCAGGTTTAACAGCGAGCAAGCTGATGATCTCACTCAAGAGACTTTGATTCGGCTTGTGCGCAAAGTGAATGAGGGCAAATTTGATCCCAATCGGGGCTCGCTAAAAATGCTTTCGTTTGGCATTGCTCATTATGTAGCCCTCGAATCAAAGCAACTCGATCAACACGATTCGATTGAAGATTGGCAAGACGGCCTTGCCGACCAACATGATCTCGAAGCAGTGACGATAACCAACAATATGGCGAGTAAGCTTCGCGAGAAACTGCATTTGTTATCGAGCATCGAACAGCAAATTTTATCTCTATTCGTTGACGAAGAACTTACACTCCATGAAATTTCAATAATTTTGCAAATACCTGAAGGAACAATTAAGAGCCATATTTTTAGAGCGAAGAAGAAGCTCATACAAATGGTGCAAAAGGAAGGTGTCGTATGAAAGACCACGATTTAGATATTTTACTCGCTGAGTATCGTACGAAGAAACCGACTGACTTCCAAATGCGAAAATGGAAGAACGCCATTCGCCAAGAGCAGAAGCCGGGAGCAAAACATGAGCAGACATCAAAAGGGCAGTCCAACAACCAGCGCATTTGGTTGCAGCTTGTGGCTGCTACTATTTTGGGTTTTATCGTGGGCGCTTTGGTTTTTAAAACTACTCCGAAAGAAAATTCTTTTCAGCAAATGGCAGAAACTGAAAGCGACAATGCAACCATTGAGTATGTTTTAACCAAGACGAATTGAAACATTTAACTTTTGAAAGGGTTTAAACATGTACAAATTTATATTAACAGCAATGGTTTTAGTCAGTGCAACCTTAGTGCAAGCTCAGAATAATGATTTCGTTCGCTCTGAATCAAAAAAAGAATTGCTTGCTGCGAGCGATATCCGTCGGCGTTTTGAACTTCATGGTGAAGTTTATGTGACTGATAGTAGCGGTAAGCTGCTCTACACAGGCAATGAAACACGATTATGGAAGTTTGGTAGCAAAGGTGACTTGAGTGGCAATTGGACCTTTCAATCGCCTGACATTGAAGAAGTGGCTTTGCGGCAAACATGGACTATTGCTGATGATGGTAAAATCACAGCACATATCGAACAATTTGATTCAATTAAGCGAACAGTTGATCGCACGGACCTTATCTTAGGTAAGAAGTTGCGAGAAGAAAAATTTCAGTTAAAAGATTTTACTCCGGTCATTTGGGTGGCGAGAGAAACTGCGAATGAGCGCGTGGTTGTGAGACTTATTCCCATGCTCGAAGAAAAAGCCGATTACATTGAAGCTAATGCTCTGCCAATTACGCTAGCTGATTCTGTTGTTTACGACAACCAAGGTCGATTATGGTCGAACACGCGTGACCTTGAAGGGCGCTACGTCGCAATGAAAACTCATCTTGGTTTAGTGGCGTTCAGTTACGTTAACTTTAAAGGCGCCCAAGAAATTGGTTATGTGCAGGGTAGCGAAGCGATCATTAACGCGAACCCTAATCTCAAAATTACAATAAGAAGTTCGGCACCCATACTGGCGACTAATCGACGGGCCAAAATTTACGGGCTTGTTGATATGAGTAAAAAGTCTGAGCGTTATAATTCGGTGATCTCATCAGCCAGCAGCACTGAAAAAGGTTTTTTAGATACACTTCGCTAAAGCTTCGATATTCTTTCAGTCGCTCTATCGCGCGGGGATGAATGTTACATCTTCGCGCGGCACAAGAACTTAGGTCTTTCATCCAGAAGACCTAGGTTCTTTTAACGCTCACTACGAATGTATAAACAACCATCAAAAAACGCCGTAAATTGATGTCGATATGAGCAATAAGAATGTTCGACGGTTTTTACAACCTCCCAAAAACTCGTTTTTTCTTTTTGGCCCTCGAGGTTGTGGTAAAAGCACATGGTTAAACGAGCATTTTAAAGACGCCCACAATATATCGCTGCTCGATGAAGGACTCTACACCTACAACGAAGTCGACGAAATTTTCTATTGGTCACCAGCCGAGGCCAAACACACTGAAGTGGATTTCTTATTAAAGAAAGGCCGCGAATACATAGCTATCGAAGTTAAGGCCACAATGAAACTGCGACCTGAACACTATCTTTCAATAGCTTTTGCACCGAGCTAGCGCAGAAAAAAATATAAAGCCAGAAGCATAGCGGCGCGCGAGGGGGCCCGCGGATTGCTGGTGCAATCGCTGAACTCTGAATTTGAAGAATACACGTCGCAGTTTAAAAATGAAGTCGACGTGGTTAACGATTGTTCAGATCTAAA
>JAYUVI010000243.1:0-2074 GCA_043754135.1 Bdellovibrionales bacterium
ACGATCCATTGCAGAGGTGGGTAGGTCAAACGCACACCTTGAATTTTGCCGTCAGCTTCTAAGACCATTGAAGTCGTGATGGCGTGAGCACTTGAAGCTTTGAAAATCCGCTCTAATTTCTCGCGGGAGAAATAACTTTCCCCAATTTGCCTATCAGCAAAGTCGAGAACTTTGTCAAAGTCTTCACTACGTAACTCGCGGATCACTGCGGTTTGTTGCGGCTGAACCATAAGCCCATAAAGGTATAGCGTTCGACGGCCTGCTGCAACTCTTTCGCATTGCTGCACGAATGAAGTCCAAGTAAAGTATGTCAAATGGCAACCGAGACCGCGCACAGTAAAACCCCCCAGCACAGCTTATCCCTGCTTATAGTGACAGCTTTAGGCATCGTTTATGGCGATATCGGCACAAGCCCGCTCTATGCTTTGCGTGAAGCTTTTCATGGTAGCCACGCTATACCGCTCAATGAAGTGAACATTTATGGCGTGCTCTCGCTTATTTTATGGGCGCTGATAATAATGGTCTCACTGAAATACTTACAACTCGTCATGCGCGCCGACAACAAAGGTGAAGGTGGCGTGCTGGCTTTAATGGCGCTCGCGACTCTGCAAAAGGAGCGAAAAATCTTCGCGCCCAAATTCTTTTTGTATCTTGGTCTTTTTGGCGCGGCTTTTATGGTGGCCGACAGCTTAGTGACTCCAGCTATTTCAGTGTTGTCTGCGGTTGAGGGTTTGCAGGTGGCTTCACCACATCTTGAGGCTTATGTGGCGCCGCTGACTTTTATTATTCTCGGGTTTATTTTTTATGTTCAACAAAAGGGCACACAAATAATTGGTCAGTTTTTTGGGCCGATAATGATTCTGTGGTTTTTTTCGATCGGCGCCATTGGTCTTTTTTCTATCGTGCAAACGCCTGAAATTTTAATGGCGCTCAACCCTAACTATGCCATGACTTTCTGGCTCACCAACTCGCGAGAGGCGTTTCTTGCTACTAGTGCCGTGTTTCTCGTGGTGACTGGCGGCGAAGCGCTTTATGCCGACATGGGGCACTTGGGTCGACGGGCGATTTCACTCGGGTGGTATTATGTGGCTCTCCCTTGCTTGACGCTTAACTACTTCGGTCAGGGAGCCCTACTTTTGCGTGACCCCAGTACTGCGCCCAATCCGTTTTATTTGTTAGTGCCGAATTGGGCGCAAATCCCGCTTGTTATGATTGCCACACTCGCCGCGGTTATTGCGTCGCAAGCGGTGATATCGGGGTTTTTCTCGATGGCCGCCCAATCAGTGCAGCTGGGGTATTCCCCGCGACTCAAGATCGTGCACACATCTCATAAAGCTATGGGGCAGATTTATTTGCCCGGTATTAATTGGCTCGCGCTTATCGGCACCATTTGGTTGGTGATTGAGTTTCGTACCTCAACGAATTTAGCTTCGGCCTATGGGTTGTCTATTTCATTCACCATGATCATCACTTCTATTCTGGCCTCACTCGTCGCTTTTTACATTTGGCAATGGTCGCGGGTAAAGATCGCTTTTGTGTTTGGCACTTTGTTCATTATCGAAGGCACGTTTTTATCGGCTAATATTTTAAAGATTGGCGATGGCGGTTGGGTCACACTCGTGATCGCATTTATCACGTTTGTATTAATGACGACGTGGAAGAAAGGTCGAACCGTTCTCTATGATAGGTTACGCGCTCAATCTTATCCGTTTGCATCGTTGTTAAATGATTTGAAACACTTAAAGCTTGCGCGCGTGTCAGGGGCTTCCGTTTTTATGGTGGGTGACGCCAACATGACGCCACCGGCTCTGCTACATAATATTAAGCACAATAAAGTCTTACATGAAGTCGTAATTTTTCTTACGGTAATAGGTGAAGAAGTGGCTTATGTACCTGTAGGTGAACAAGTCCAAGCCCAGAAACTAGCAGATGGTTTTTACCGCGTGACTGGGCATTACGGTTTTAGTGAAAAGCCAGATGTGATGAGTATTCTAAAGCGGAGCGAAGCGCTAGTCGGCGGAATTAAAATAGACGAGCCCACGTTCTTTATGGGTCGCGAAATTTTAGTGGCAGG
>JAYUVI010000244.1:0-3226 GCA_043754135.1 Bdellovibrionales bacterium
GATTGAAACGGCCAAGATTTGCACCTTAAGCCTGATACTTGCAGTCAGCCTGTTATATTATAAATTTAACAGCATCACGCGTGCGGTGAATTCATCCAACAGGTATGCAGTTCAAACCTTGATACCCATTAATTATCTACAGAGCCTGGGTAGCATTGTGCAAAACTCGTTCGATTCCTTCTATCGCCAACACGTAAGAAAAATTGAATTTACTGGTCACGTACAATCTGCCGGTAATTTGGTCGTTGTGCTTGCAATCGGAGAAACTTCAAGACAACAAAATTTTAGTTTGTATGGTTATCAACGGCAAAATACTAATCCATTGTTGTCTCAACAAAAAGGTCTGCATTTACTGAATGGAATTGCGCAAGTGGGGTCAACCCTCTACGCTTTGCCAGAAATACTCGTTAAAAAAGGGATACCGCTACCTCTGGCCACCAGTCAGGTGGGCATCAACACTTCGTGCTATGTCAATTACACTCTTTATGACAACTGTGACGCCGTTGGAGAAGTCCCTGTTTCTAAATGTGCTTCCGGCGGCTGCTATGATGAAGACGTCATACCGTTGATGGCGAATAATTTAAAATCATACAACTCGGGATATCGATTTATTGTTCTTCATTTGGGGGGCGGCAGCCACGGCCCAAGTTATCATCGCCGGCACCCAGCAAGGTTTCAGCAATTCAAACCGACGTGCTCGGATGCTGATGTAGTGAGTAAGTGCACCAAAGAAGAATTGTATAACTCTTATGACAACACGATTCTCTACGTGGATTATGTCGTTAATAAAATTATTGGCGAGTTGGATAATTCAAAGGTGCCTTATGTGTTTATCTATCTCTCAGATCATGGCGAATCGTTACTCGAAGAAGGCCGAATATTTCATGGTATGCCCCTCGGGTTAAAGTTGCCGCCTGAGCAGGCCCACATCCCGTTGCTGGTGAAATCTTCAGTGCCGATCTCGATCATCAAACGCGATGAATATCAACAGCGCGATATTTTTGACACGGTTTCGTCTCTATTTACTATAGAAAGTAAAATTATAGATAAAGACGCCAGTTTTATTGAAAAGCGCACTCCGCTCATCGGTAAAAATGATTAAGATGACAATGAAGCGCCGATGCGCACGCATTGCAGTGGTCATCGTTTCAGTCGTAGCTCTAGTGATTTCGATACTTCTTATAATTCAAAAAAAACCACGAAACCTTGACCCTGAACGCGTGGCCTTAGTGGATGTCGTCGGAAATAACTACGTCTTTCGCGGCAGCTACCCCATGCAGAAAAAAGACGGGAAAAACATTATCGCTTACGAACAATTGACGGCGTCGTTCAATTCAGTGTTAGCGGCAAAAGGACTCCCTCAGCTCGACGATTATTACTTGATTAATTTTAGTTTGCTGAGTGTGAATGAGTTTTACCTCGCAAAAATTGAGGAGGAATTTTTTGCTCAACACCCCAATCTAGGCAAGGTTATTAATGTTTCGTTAGTGCGACCAGGTCTATTGATTAAACAACTACCAGAGATTCCGTATCTGACCTCGATGATCATAGATATTTATAATGCTGGGATCACGCGACTCGCGAAGCAGATTCGTCATCTGGCTTCTGCCATACAATCTAAACCCGTAGTGGTTTATATCCACTGCTATGCCGGCCGCGATCGGACGGGCATGTTGGTCTCTTCGTACAAACTTTTGTTTGATAAAGAATCTGCTTTAGTTGATTTGAGACTAGAAAACATTCGCGAAGCAGGTCGGCATACTAAAAATCTTTATGACCGGGCGATTGCTTCTTATTGTCTGTATTTAAATGAAAATTATCACAAATCCCTCCACTGCCAATAGAGGGGAATCAAAATCTAGAAGTTAAAATCGCTACGCGTTTAAGCTACGAACGCGGGCGGCGATCAGCGCGATCCTCTTTGCGGCGTTCATCTCGCGGCTGCGCTCCTGTATCACCTCGTGGGGCGCGTTCGCCTTCGCCACCTTTGCGATCGCGTTGAAAGCGCGCGCGAATAGTGTCTTCGCGGTTACCTTCTTGCGGGCGCTCGTCACGACGTTCACGGGGTGGTTTTTCGCGGCGGTCGCTCGGCTTACTATCGCGGCGGTCTGGGCGGTCGCCACCTTCCGCTCGAGGGCCACGGTCAAAACGGCGCTCACCCGACTGGTCATCGCGACTAGGTCGACTGTCGCGATCACCACGCTGCCACTTTGGGCGCGCAGAGCGTTCATCGCGGCGGTCACCGCCACGGTCGCGGCCACGAAAATCTCGGTCACCGCGTCGGTCACCGCGATCGTTTTCGCGGTCACGTGGTGGTTGCATCGGCTGCGACAATGGTTTTTCCTTTTCGCGGTCTTCAAAAACATCAGGCGCGCTCATCGAGAGAAAACGACCGACGACTTCATCGACAGTCATGTTTGTGAGAGCGGTCTTCCACTCCTCACTCAATAATTCAGCCGCACGGTTGTGATTATTTTGCGCTAAAAATTGCGGCAGCACTTTGGCGATTTTCTTAAGACCCATATCACGGCGTGAAGGGATGCGCGCTTCCTTGATCTTTGTTTTCGTCAACTGCTCGATGCGACCCACTAATGAGCGGTGTGAAGGTGTGACGAGACTTATCGCTAAACCCGCTTTACCACTGCGAGCGGTTCGACCAATACGGTGAACATAAATATCAAGCTCGCGGGGAATAGAATAATTCACCACATGGGTGACGTCTTTAACATCTAAGCCGCGTGAAGCGACGTCGGTGCAAATGAGAATACTAACTTTGCGATCGCGAAATGACTGCATCGTGCGTTCTCGAGCCCGCTGGTCTTTGTCGCCGTGAAGGCAATCGACACGGTAGCCCCGTGTGGTGAGATATGTTGTGAGGTCTGTCACGAGCGCTTTGGTTTGGCAAAATATGAGGCCGTAAAACTCGTCAGCGGTTTCAATAATTTTGCACAAAATTTCAGGTTTATCAGATTCGCGTGTGGGGTAATAAATTTGCTCAACGGTTGTCGAAAGCATTTCTTTACGATTCACCTGTACGCGTTGTGGTTGACGCAAAAATTTATCTGCCACATGGCGAATTTCAGGGCCCATAGTAGCTGAAAACAACCAGAAATTGCAGCTCTCACGGGGCGCCGCCGCCATAATCTGTTCAAGATCTTCTTTAAATCCCATCGAAATCATTTCATCAGCTTCGTCAAGAATGATGGTTTTTAAATTATCTAATTTC
>JAYUVI010000245.1:0-3613 GCA_043754135.1 Bdellovibrionales bacterium
GCTTAATACCATCAGATTTTTCAATCGCTTTTTTGCCATCATTAAAGAGTTCTGTATCGACCATCCGGAGCAGTTTGATCGCGCAAACAAAAAGAGTCAACGCTAGAGGTTATCTTCGCGTATTGACTCTTTTTTTAGTGTGAAACTACAATCAGCACATACGAGGTAAATTCATGAGTCTGTTTCAAAAAATCACTGAGTATTTCTCCAACGATATCGCCATCGATCTTGGCACTGCCAACACTCTCGTTTACGCCAAAGGTCGGGGAATCATTTTAAATGAACCCTCGGTTGTCGCCGTACAAAAAAATTATCGTGGTATGCAAAACCGCGTTCTCGCCGTGGGCAAAGAAGCAAAAGATATGCTTGGTCGCACACCCGGTAGCATCGTCGCGATTCGCCCGATCAAAGATGGCGTAATCGCGGACTTCGAAGTGACAAGTAAAATGCTTCACTACTTTATAAAAAAATCGATGGGTCAAAGCGCCGGTAAAATATCGGTGCGCCCGCGAATTATTATTTGTGTTCCCTTTGGTATTACTCAGGTGGAAAAACGCGCGGTAAAAGAATCAGCACACGCCGCTGGTGCACGCGAAGTTTATTTGATCGAAGAACCGATGGCGGCTGCGATCGGCGCAGGTCTGCCGATTACAGAACCCACTGGCAACATGGTTGTCGATATGGGCGGTGGTACGACTGGGGTCGCTGTCATTTCCCTCGGCGGTATTGTGTATTGTAAGTCAATAAAAGTAGCGGGCGATAAATTTGACGAAGCGATTGTTAACTACGTTCGTCGCCAGTTTAATTTATTGATCGGTGAGCGCACGGCTGAAAATATCAAAATTAAAATCGGTAATGCTTATCCATTCGAAGAAGAAAAATTCATGGAGGTCAAAGGTCGCGACCTTGTGGCGGGCGCTCCAAAGACTATCGAAATTTCAAGTTCGCAAATTAACGATGCACTGATGGATCCACTTTCAGAAGTGGTCGATGCGGTTCGTACCGCACTCGAAAAAACTCCGCCAGAACTCGCCTCTGACATTGTCGATAACGGTATTGTGCTCACTGGTGGGGGCGCGCTTTTGGCGAACCTCGATGTTTTGTTACGTGAAAGAACAGGTTTGCCGGTGACGATCGCTGAAAACCCACTCTCGTGTGTTGTGCTCGGTTCAGGCAAAGTGCTTGAGCAAATGGATTTGTTGAAGCAGCTCACAGTCGACTAAAGTAATCGCTCCAATCGACGTCGAGAAATTAAATCCCGACGGGATTAAATGAGAGACGTCGATTCAATCAGAGGCGTGATGACAACAGATAAATTTATCGAAAAGATCGCGCTTTTTTACCACTTTTCGTTTCTGGACGAAGTTCGAGCGCAAGCCGCCACAGAAAAAACCATTAAGAAATACCGTCGTGAATATTTTGCGGCCCAACTCGTTCGTAAAGAACTGTCGAGTGTCGATTTCGTGCGCCTCACCACAGAGCAATTAGCTAAAGAAAAGAAAAACGTAAGGCCCACGAATCTAGCTTTCACTTCAGGCGAATTGGTGTTGCCTGAAAAATCTAATTTTGGTCCTTGGTTTGAATTTCGTAAACTGGCCGACGACAAAGATTTTATCGCCGTGCTTTATTCGCGCGTCGTCGGCATTACCGAAGGGTGCATCGCCCAGGGTATGAATTTATCACAAGGTACAGTTCGTTTTCGCATTGCCAAAGGTTTAAAAATTCTGGGGCGCATCTGTCATCTCGGGGGTAACGAAAGTGAATCCTGAGAATCACCCGTCGGATGAGCGATTAACACGAGCCAAACGTAAGCTTACGCATTTCATGGCTCAAGAAATGTTGACGGACTACGCTTACGGTCGTCTTGATCAAGATCGCAAAATGGCTCTCGATGATTTTATGCAAACCAACCCTGAAATTCGCCACGAACTTAAATTAATTCTCGAGGCCGATAAATATTGTGCGCATTTAGCGAAGACTGAAATATCAAAAAAGTTTTTAAATGAATTGCAGCAGGTGCGCTCATTCGGTGAAACCACTTTCGTGCGGTTGCGATGGAAGAACTGGCCTGAAATGGCGAAATGGACAGTTGAAGCATTGCTGATTTCTGTGGCCGTAGCAATCGCTGCGATTATGGTGCCATGGGATCAAATCCATTTACCAAAACCCGATAAAACAAATGTTATTGTCACCCGCGCAGTGGTGCCGCCCTCTCCTGAAGTTAAACCACCAGCTGCACCCACTGTCGCGCCAGTGTTAGCAAAACCTCCAGGTGTTGCGGTAGCGCTACCGATGTCAGCTGCAAAAACCGTAGCGACTCCCCCTGCAGCACCTACTCAAGTTGTCGCGGTTTTACCCGCGCCATCAGCAACGACGACCGTGCCCAAACCTTCTCATCCCTCTCTAGCGGTGGCGACACCTGTCGCAAAGCTGGATGACGAAAGTGCAACTGATGAAGTGAAACAGGGCGGCCGCGAAATGAAAGGCATGCTTTACCGCGTGTTACTTGATCTCGATAACAGTGACTCTTACGCCATAGAGATCAAAGACAAATTGCTAGCGTTAGGTGCTGAAAAAGCGGGTAAGGTCGAGCTAGGTTGGCGCAAAAAAGGGCCCAAAGGTAATTACTATCACTTCACGTTGCCTGAAAAAAGTTACTCGCGGCTTCTTACGACGTTGGGCGTATACGGTCCAGTCCGGATCTTCAAAAATTCTCACGAGCGGGTTATGCCTGAAGGGCAAATTCGCATTATCCTATGGGTAGAAGACAAAGCGCCGTCGTCTGACAACACAAATACCTCTATGCCGAGTGGTGCCGAGGGCGAAGGCCAATAGTCTTCTAGACAAGGGTCATCGCCTTGCAGGTAGACGCAGGTTCAACAAAATCGAACGCGAAAAGAAAGCCGTCACGGTCATTGCACTCATTGTTAATGCTCTGGCTTTTGATTTTCGCCATTATGCCGTTGGCTTTTATCACCGGTTACTCATTGATGAAATACGAACAGGCCATCAACCAAGAACTCGTTCAGCGGTTGATTGGTAACAATCGCGAGATACAAGTCATTCTCGAAGAATTTGAAAAGGATCTGGAAATTCGCAATCAGCGCCACGCGACCGACAACGCCCTTATTTATTTTCTTACGACAAATCGTATTCCAGACGCTCGCGAGCTTTCATTCAAATGGATGCGCGCGCATTTTCTCACGCACCATTTGTCAGTATTTAATCGCGAAGGGCGACTTGAGGTAGCACTGTACCGCGACGAGAACGGCAATGTGGGCCGCCAGGCGGCGCTCGAGGGTAAAGACGTTTACCTCTCCGACGATTTCAAACGCCAAGCATTTTTTCAAAACCAGCAAGCGCTTGTGGACTTCACCACCGATGGCTCACTCGATCTCATCATGTTTGCGCGTGTGACCACCCAAACCGGCATTCTTGTCGGTTACGTTGAAGAGATTTTGCGAATTGATCGACGCTTTATTGCGAATATTAAAAATCGTATGAACGTTGAATTATTATTTTTTTCTAACGATGGCGCCAAAGTCGTGGCGTCGCATGAAGACCTAATGCGCTACCGACAGGGTTTTTTCTTAGAATCTAAACCTAATAAAAG
>JAYUVI010000246.1:0-11219 GCA_043754135.1 Bdellovibrionales bacterium
AGAGAATATTGATTGCGATTTTGACTACGTAGATTCTTATCTATTCTCTCAAGGCGATACACGAAATGATGTTTTAAATGACGAACTAAAAGCGGCTCATCGCGCAGGGTTTTTTGGCCTTGAGATGGTGAACAAGTCGCCTTTTGATTTTTATGATTTTGGTCCCGCGATTAAGTTTCCGAACCAAATGGAGTTTCACCCGCTTAAGTATATTGATGCTTTAGCAGGTTGTATTTTACGCATGGGCGGCCAGATTTTCACTCACACCCACGTCGTTGAAGTAAAGGGCGGCAACGATGCTTTTGTTCAAACCGATAAAGGTCTAAAGGTGAACTGTGAGAGTATTGTTGTGGCTACGAACACACCGATTAATGATCGGTATGCGATTCACACAAAGCAGGCAGCATATCGCACTTACGTTGTCGGTTTCAATGTCGATCGTGGAGTTATTCCCAAAGGTCTTTACTGCGACACCTTAGATCCTTACCACTATATTCGAACTGTGCGGGATCCGAGTCGAACAGATGACATTCTCATAGTCGGCGGCGAGGACCACAAAACGGGGCAAGATCACGAGCCACGCCAACATTTTCAAAATTTAGTGGAGTGGACACGCGCAAGATTCACTAGAGTAAAAAATGTAGTGTACCAATGGTCAGGTCAAATTATGGAGCCCGTTGATCACTTGGGATTTCTTGGTCACAACCCCATGGATCGTGACAATGTCTATGTGATCACCGGCGACTCGGGCAATGGCATTTCTAACGCCACCATAGGTGGAATGTTGATCACTGATCAAATTATGAAACGTGTAAACCCTTGGGAGAAACTCTATAACCCTTCGCGCATTAGTCTGCGTGCTACCCGCGAATTCCTAAAAGAAAATATGAACGTGGCCGCTCAATATGCCGACTGGTTCGCATACAAACGGCAACCAATTATGACGAGTGTACCCTATGGAGAGGGTACAGTTTTTCGTCATGGCTTGAAAATGGTGGCAGCATACAAAGACCCCAATGGCCACATCGAGTATTTGTCAGCAGCATGCCCACACCTGGGTGGAGTAGTGGCGTGGAACTCGGTTGAAAAATCATGGGATTGCCCTTGTCACGGCTCGCGTTTCGATTGTCAAGGTCGTGTGATTGAGGGCCCTGCCATAAGTGCATTAGAAAAAATCGAGGACATTAAAACGACCGAAAAAAAGCCGGCATAAAAAAAAGAGCTGTCGATGAACATTTTTGAGTCGACAGCTCTATTCAATATTAATTAATTTTAATTTAGACTATTTATTCGTCGCGCTCTGAAGACTCGTCGCGATCACTTCGCTTGTTTTGATTTTCCTTTTGTTGCTGTTCCTTTTGTTGTTGATCTTTTTTAGCTGGTTGTTGGCGACCTGCGTTTTGGCCTTTATTGCGGTTACTATCGTTAGTGTTATTTTGGTTATCCATTATCCCTCCTAGAGATAGATTGTTGTAGCGTTAAGCGCTTGTCTAATATGAGTGCAATTTGGCTGCCGGGTTTTCGCTATTAGTTCGCAGTACGCAAACAGCGTTCACGACAAATTGCACTTAAGGCGGGAAATTCTCCCCGCTTTATTTTGTAACTACAGCGATGAGGTTGGGCCCATCGAGGCATCGTAATTGCACCTACTACTTGTGCAGAAATGACGACAAAATTTCACAAGGAGAATTTTTATGCAAAACAATCGCGCAAATAAAAGCAGCACGCGTCACGGGGAATCGCACATCAACCAACAGCAACGCCAAAATATGCACAGCCAACGTGACAGCCGCGGCGCCCGACCTTGGGGTGAATATTCTCATGAGGAAGATTACTCACCACAAGTTTCACGTTACGGTCGTGGTGGCCAATCAGTAAATGAGTATCGTAACGAAGACGAGGGTAAAGATGTTCGCAGCGCTTCGGAACAAAATAGAGATCGTTACGGTTCGCAGCCCGAAAGCGACAACGAAGAAGATTTTGACTCCAATGACACGCATCAACGTCAAGAGCGCCAGTCGAATCCAAGCAGACCGGACAATCGATTGCCGCGTTCAACGGGCCGTTGGTCACGATAGTAAGTGAACAAAAACAAGGAGAGTTATATGGAAAATAAAGTGAGAACATATACAGCGGCGTTAGGCATTTTCTTAATTGTGTTGGGTGTACTCGGTTTTGTGAATGGCGTGATGTTCGCCCCACATGTTAATGACCCGGCTATGACAATGATCTCAGGCTATGGACGTTTATTCGACCTGTTCGCGCGTAACGCACTTTTCAATGTGATTCACCTCGCGATCGGGGTCTCGGCATTTATTGCGTCAAGAGACAATTTAATCGCAAGAAAGTTCTGTCGATTTTCTACTTGGATTTTTGGTGTGCTGACATTGATGGGTGTGTTCCCAACGTTGAATACGATGTGGGGGATTATCCCGCTCTTCGGCCACAATATTTGGTTAAACGGCTTTATCACCTTGGCATCAGCTTACTTTGGTTACATGCATGTGGGCCAAATGACCACGTATTCATCTGAACGGACGAGCACGGCCGCGTAATATAATTTTGACTCATGACCGAGATACATTACACTTTCCTTTAAGAATAATAAAAGGAGTCTCGGTCATGGTTAAAAAAAGTGGCATGGTGGACTCGCTAATTTAAAGACCATTCCTGAGAAAAAATAAGTTTATGGCCCAGACGTTCGTCCCGTAGCCATGAGTAAATCTTCACTTTAATCTAAAGACATTCGCGGGAGATGTTTATGAATAGTCCCAGATTTTTCTCTATCTTGGTGTTTGCAACTTTGGTATTCGCGGGTCATTCTGCGCGTGCCTCGATTTTTATCGAACCATTTGCAGGCTACTCAATGGGCACCTATGCATATGGCGGTTATTATGGCTCTTCTCTTTATAGTGATACAGCTAAGGACTTCCCAGCAGCAGGTTCTGTCGTTGGCGGCCGTTTGGGTGTTGGAATGTTGGGTCTCTCGCTGGGCGGTCAGTACTCAATGGGAAATTACACCTTAAAAGGTAAAAACCATTTGGAAAATAAAGAAAATTACAAAATGAGCACTGCTGACATTGGCGCATTTGTGAACCTGTCACTCCCGTTTTTTCGTATTTGGGCGACTTATTTTTTCAGCTCTACAGCTAAAGTAAAAGATGTTGAATTCGATGCCGACGGAGCCGCAAACCCCATCGCTGAGGAAAACGGCACGGAGACTTTAAAAGGCGGCGGCACTGAGGTTGGTGTGGGTTTTACAGGCATACCTTTTCTCGCGATCAACCTTTCGATGACTAACATGAGCTACGATGACATCGATCACCCGGTGCAGGTGACAAACACAGTGAAAATTAAAGACGTCGATTTCACCACGTACATGCTGTCAGTCAGCGTGCCACTTTCGTTTTAATTTAAACCATAAACGATATTGTAACCGATCCAGAGCATAACAAGATCGGCAGCGATGTGGCTGACCCAAACAGCCGCGAGGCTACGGTACTTCGAATAGTGCCAACTCCAAAAAACACCAAAAGCAAAAACCACTAGGCTTGCAAAAATAATAATGGGGAGTGGCCTGGCCATCTGGGCGTAATTGGCTATAACGACAGTGTGATGAAGTGTGAAAGCGAGCGCCGAAAATATAATTGGTAGTGCAGACGGTAGAGCGGCCTTAACCGACATCGAGTTCGCCGTGCGCATGAATACAGTTTGCCACTCACGCATCACATAGCCACGCCAATAATATTCCTCGAGAAACGAGTGCACGACGGCGATAAAAAACCCGAGAGCCACAAAACCCACAACGTTATGCACACCAAACTCGCTTAATTTCTTTAATATAGCATCGCGTACATCTGGTACATTCAGCAAATCGGCAAAATAATAATGGTAGGCAAGCGTGCCCAAAAATAAAGTTATTAGCGCCGCCATAATTGCAACCGGCCAACCTGAACGACGCTCGACATGTGAATTTTCTGTAGACCAAAATGTCGGCTTAAAAAGATGCGGCAATCTTAAAAGCCACCAAGCCATCAGCGGCCACGTAAACTGCAAAATTTTTGATAGCGTGTAAATAGTTTGAGTAGACTCTTGCCCTGGCCACCAAAAAAAATAGGCCATCGCTCCGAAGAACGGAAAGATGCAGGCGAACAATAGAAAAATCAGTCTAAGCGATTTCACGCTTACAATCTTGGAAGCGCGCGGGCGCGCAATCAATCTTTAGCGCGTCGTTCAGCAAAAAAAGAAGTGAGAGCGTCGCCACATTCCTCAGCCATGACTCCGCTTACAAGAAGCGGGCGGTGGTTCAACCGGCCATCAGACAAAACCTGATAAAGCGACTCAACCGCGCCGCCTTTAGGGTCGACCGCACCATATATCACGGAGCGCAAACGGGCTTGAACGATGGCCCCGGCACACATTAGGCAGGGTTCGAGAGTCACGTAAAGATCACAATCGATCAGGCGCCAACGATCGAGTTTTAAAGCCGCCCGCTCTATGGCTAAAATTTCAGCATGGCAAGAGGGCACTTTTAGGGCCTCTTTTTCATTGAAGGCTTCGACAAGAATCTCGTCATTTCGCACAATTACGGCGCCAACGGGTACATCGCCAGCGGTGGCTGCCTTTTGGGCGAGCTCTAATGCTCGAGTCATGTACTTTGCGTGATCCATGGAAAAACAATACCGAAAAAGCGCAGTCGAGTACACGCAGATCTCACGAAGGTCTTGTTTTGATTTAACTATTTTGTTAGACCTACGAGGTTCATACATTTGACTTGAAGGGCAGGTGAATTTTCAATGGCAATCGTACGTATTCGTGATGGCGAAGCTTTCGAACAAGCATTTCGTCGTTTCAAAAAATCTTGTGAGAAATCTGGCATTTTGTCAGAACTCAAAAAACGCGAACATTTTGAGAAACCAAGCGTTCGTAAAAAGAAGAAAAGTATTGCTGCCCGCAAACGCGCTTTGAAGAAGGGTCGCGTACGTCCAGCAATGGGTGCTCGTGGTGATGATAAAGAAAAAGGCCCTAAGCGTGAACGTGGTGACGAGGCGATGTAACAATCGCCCCGTTCTCTCTAACTTCTATTCGAGGTTAATTTAGTATGGGAATGAAAGAAACAATCTTGGCCGACCTTAAATCGGCCATGAAAAATCAAGAGGCCGTAAAGCTTTCTGCTATACGGTTTTTGCAAGCGGCTATCAAAAACCGCGAAATTGAATTGCGACCGGCGGTGATCACAGACCAAGACGTGATGGCCGTACTAAAGAAAATTGTGAACCAACACAAAGACTCTATAGAGCAATTTAAAACAGCTAGTCGTCAGGATTTGGTCGATCAGGAGCAGGCGCAACTCACCATATTAGAGGGTTACTTACCGCAACAGATGCCTCGCGAAGAACTTGAAAAGTTAATCACCCAGGTGATCGCCGAGATCAAAGCCTCATCGGTAAAAGACATGGGTAATGTCATTAAAGCCACCATCGCCAAAACGGCAGGAGCGGCTGATAATAAAATTATAAGTGAGATTGTGAAATCCAAGCTGACTTAAGTGTTGGCTTGAATTTTGATTTACGCGATCGGCGTTTTTGCTTTACGCAAAAGGCATTTGCATGCTCTAAGAACAGGCAATCGGGGGCTCAGGGGTGAATTTCAGTCAAGATTTTATCGACAAAGTTCGCGATGCTAACAACATCGTCGACGTTTTTTCTGAGTTCACCCAGTTGAAGCGCTCGGGTGGTCGATTGATGGGGTTGTGCCCTTTCCCGAGTCATAACGAAAAAACTCCGTCATTTTCAGTTTCAGAAGACAAACAGGTTTACCACTGCTTTGGTTGCCAACGTTCCGGCCAAATTTTTACCGCTCTCAAAGAGTTGAAGGGTTTAAACTTTCCTGAAGCGATTGAATATTTGGCTAATCGCGCCGGCATTATTATGCCGCAAGATAACTCAGAAAAAGTGAAAGCCGATCAAGAGAACAAATCTCGCCGCGAGAAACTGCTCAAGATCAACACTTTTGCGACAAAAGTATTTCAGCAGCAGCTGAAAAATGATCAGCATGTAAAAGAATATTGCGAGAAGCGCGGTCTTTCGCCAGAAATTACTGAAGCGTTTCAACTGGGTTCTGCCCCCAATCAGTGGGACGCCCTGGTCGCGCAATTGCAAAAGGTGAAGGCGCCTCTCCAACAAGCGGCACGACTCGGTTTGATTCGACAGCGTAAAGACGCCGATGGCTATTTTGATTTGTTTCGTGATCGTTTGATGTTCCCCATTTTTTCGCACAAAGGGGAGTGTGTGGGCTTCGGTGGTCGCGCCCTCACTGACGAACAAACGCCGAAGTATCTTAATAGCCCCGAGTCTGAAATTTTTTCGAAGGGTCACACGTTTTATGGTTTAAATGAAACGGCAAAATACATTCGCGCCGAGGGCATCGCGGTGATTGTCGAAGGCTACATGGATTTTCTCGCGCTTTATGCAGCCGGCATTCGTAATGTCGTCGCGACACTCGGTACTGCATTGACGCCGTTTCACGCGAAATTGATCAAAAGATACACACCTAATATCATCGTGCTGTTTGATGGTGACGAAGCGGGTGTACGCGCAGCAGAACGAAGTTTACCCATTCTTCTCGAGGGAGAATTGCTGCCCAAGGGAGTGTTTTTACCTGACGAGTTAGATCCGGATGAATTCATTAAAGAACGTGGTGTGAAGACGCTGACAGCACTTTTAAAGGCGGCACCTGATCTGTTTTCGGTGATTCTCGATCGTGAGTTGCGAGAGTATCGTGGGTCGGCTTCTGAAAAAGTGACATTGATCGATAAATTAGGCCCAGTTCTTGCTACTGTTCGAGACTCCCGCTTGTGTGATCTGTATGTGACAGAGTTAGCGCAAAAAATCAGTGTTGAACCCCAATGGGTGTTGAAGAACATGAATTTGGCCTCGGACCGTGCCAAAAGGGCTGAAAATTGCGCTCCGGTAACCCCTAAGATGCCGAAGGATGTCATAGGTATAGGGCCCAGAGTGAGTTTAAATGGGGCCCCGAAAGCGGAACTGTTTTTGCTTAATATCGCATTATTGAACGTGAAGAAAATGGAATTGATTAGCGCGACTGGCGCTATTCAAAAAATGAACCATGTTGGAGTACGTAATATGTTTGACCAGGCTGAAGCCTACCATAGACAAATGCCTAATGAATTTGCTAAGTTATCGGCTTATCTCATGACCTTAACCGATACTCCTGCAGCTTTGGGCCTTCACTTAGGTGAGCCACTGTGCTCGATGAACGATGAGGCCCTAGGTAGGTTTACAAGTGACTGTATTCGTCAAGTTGAAGAAAGATTTTACCGTATGCAAACGCGCGAGTTGGCGGCGTCGTTGAGAACATCGCCATCTGAAGAGCAGCAAGAGAAGCTAGAAAAAATTATGAACATCCAGAAGAGCAAACACACGCTCCGCCGTGATCGGGAGACTTAAATAGATGAGTCAAAAAAACAAAGACAAAGATAAATCTGCCGTCCAGCTGTCTGAAAAAGATCAGCAGGTGATGATCGTTGAAGAGATTCAGCGTTTTATCAAATTAGCGAAAGAGCGTGGCTCACTTTCGATTGAAGAACTGAACGAACAGCTGCCGCAAGAGGTTTCGTCGGCACTTGTTCTCGATCAGTTCATGCAAGCGCTTGAAGTGAACGGAGTTATCATCACTGATAACTCTGAAAGCAAAAAAGAAAAAGAAGATGAAGAGTCAGCACTTTTCACCGAAGAAGGTGCGAGTGAAGACGACGAGGCCGATGAAGAAGAAGATACCGACCCACGCGCTAACGATCCTGTTCGTTTATATTTGCGTAAAATGGGTTCAGTGGCGCTTCTCACTCGTGAAGGTGAAGTTGAGATTGCTCAGCGTATTGAAAAAGGTGAGCGCGAAATTGTGCGCGCCATTTTGATGTCGCCCATAGGTACCCAAGAAATAATCAGTTTGGGTATTCGTCTTGATGAAGGCCGTATTAAAGTGAAGTCGATCTTTCGTGGTCTAGAAGACGAGGAAACTCAATACGAAGAAAAAGAATACATCGAAAAAATTCATGAATTGATTGGTCACGTAAAGATCTATCAGAAGAAGACAGCGAAGTATTTTGAAGTTTTACGAATTTCTGAGCATGGTTCAGCGCCCACCAAAGAAGCGTTGAAAGATTTAGAAGAGCTGAATAAAGATTTGATGGTGTGTTTTGAGTCGATCAACTTTAACCGGAAGACGATCAACCGCATTGTGATCAAGTTTAAAAATTTAGTGACGCGTATGACAGCGTTGCGCAAGCGCCTCCGTGAAGGTTTGCAAAAATCTTTCTCGAAGGATGTGATCGAGCTTGAAGCTAAATTTAAACGTGTTGAAACTTCAGATGCCGAAATGCAGAAGTTGTCGAAAGAAATCGGTATGAACTTTAATACGTTTCGCACACATTACGTGAAAGCGACAGATAGTGATAAACGTTTAAAGCGTCTGGCTGATGAAACTGAAATGAATTTTGAATGGATTCGCGACACTAACACTCTAATTTGGCGTGGTGAGCGTGAAGCCGATAAAGCAAAAGCGGAACTGGTTGAAGCGAACTTGCGTCTCGTGGTTTCGATCGCGAAGAAGTATGCGAACCGTGGTTTACAATTCTTAGATTTGATTCAAGAAGGTAACATCGGTTTGATGAAAGCCGTTGATAAATTTGAGTATCGCCGTGGTTATAAGTTTTCAACTTACGCCACGTGGTGGATTCGTCAGGCGATCACTCGCGCGATTGCCGACCAAGCTCGTACAATTCGAGTACCGGTGCATATGATCGAAACGATCAATAAACTTGTTCGTACGTCACGTTTACTTATTCAAGAGTTGGGTCGTGAACCCACACCTGAAGAGATCACCGCGAAAATGGATATGCCTTTAGAAAAAGTACGCAAGGTTTTGAAAATCGCGAAAGAGCCGATTTCGCTTGAGACACCAGTAGGAGAAGAAGACTCACACTTGGGTGATTTCATCGAAGATAAAAATGTGATCAATCCCGGTGACGCGATTGTGAACTTGAACTTGGCTGAGCAAACTCGCCGTGTTCTCGCCACACTCACTCCGCGTGAAGAAAAAGTTTTACGTATGCGTTTCGGTATAGGTGAAGAAAGCGATCACACTCTCGAAGAGGTGGGACAAGACTTCAACGTGACTCGCGAGCGTATTCGTCAGATCGAAGCCAAAGCATTGCGCAAGCTGCGACACCCCAGCCGTTCGAGTAAGTTGAAAACATTTATAGACGTGGGCGATTAACTAGTCCCCCGCGCTCGGCAGCTCGCCTCTAGTAGCGAGCTGTGTTGTTCTCGTTATGGGGGTTTAGCTTAGTTGGTTAAAGCATCCGGCTCATAACCGGAGGACCGAAGGTTCAAGTCCTTCAGCCCCTACCATTTTCGTTCGAAGATGACACTTATGATTGACCACGACAAGACATGCGCGAAGCTACACGGGCCAGGAGTTGAACCTGCCCGTAGGGCACCTGCGTATTTTGATCGTGGTTCTGCAAGCGAATTTAGTGATTTTGGTCACAATCTTTTATTCATTAAAGTGATGGGTTGTCCGCGATTTTCTGAAGCGCCAATCTTTTTCCATCCTCTACACGCATAGTAGTTCTCAGTTGAATATGTGAAAAGATAGTATTCAGACAAACCAAGACTCATAATGACTTGATCAGCATGATTGCATAATGCAGATGCGATACCTCGATTGCGAAAATTTGGATCTACATAAACGCTGGCCAACCAAGGTTTATATTGCGGGAAATGCGCCAAATCATTTTCTACAACACTAGCTGTACCAATCTTTGGTGACGCGCTTTAGGCCCTTGGAGATTAGTTACCAATCCACTTAGCGCACAATACCGTAGACTAAAGTCTTGATAGAAATTCAACAGGCGAATCGACTGCACACGAACCTACGAGCATGAGAGACTGCAGCGCTTTGTCGCCGGTAACTAAAAAATCAGCCTTGGAGTAGACCGCGAGATCCAACAGAAAGTGATCTTTCAAGTCTTTAAAATCCCATGGTAGCTTTTTAGGCTCGCAAATGTTGGTTAATTTTTTGAATGCCAGAAAAAATCGAAGAACTTCTTTCGTTGTACCTTTCGGCAATGCCTTTGAGAGGCTCGGGCGTTTTAATACCGCTTGGATCTCTTTAATCTGCACTTTGCTAGTTGCAATTTTAAAATCGCCCTGTCGAAACCTCAGCAGGATAGCGCCGGGCACTCCGTTTGGTGAAATCAAACCGCTCACAAAGACGTTGGTATCAAGAACGACGACGAGTTTTCTTGCCACTTCGAACCTCGCTTACGGCTTTATCTACAGATGATTCAATTTTTTCAGAAGCCAGGTGCGCAGTCTTGGCCCAAATTTTATCTAACGAATCCCAGAGAGCCTTCTCGTCTTTATTTTTAGGCTGGCAGGATTCTTTGATAGACATCCTAATGGCTTCTGCCACCGTGACGTGTTGAGTGGTGGCCTTTTTTCGTAGCAGCAGCATATCTTCATCTGACAAGTAAACCGTGGTCTTTTTGAGCATTTTAGCCTCCTTTACCATATATACCATATATACCATACATGCCACCTGTTGTCAAAAAACTGTCTAAAATTGAGATTGTAGTTTTATTTCAGATTGGTCTATTTATTTTTTGCCAGTGAGCTTCTGTGTATAGGCCGATAAAGAGTAGTTTTTAGTCATGAGCGTCTCAATTAGCATCCGCCGTGTTTTGTTGTGAAGTGTTTTTACAGAATAACCAGCCCCGACAAGTAGCGAGATAACGAGAAAAATTTTAGTTATTACTTTTTCCATTGGTGCCTCTCCATTCTGTGGATGGCCGTAATAACCGTTGTGCGTGGTACGGCCATGCTTTTACTGATCTGCCTTGAGCCAAGCCCGCGAGTTCTCAGTCGTGCCAGCAACTTCATGTCGAGGGTTGGCTTTTTCCAAAGGACTGTAGATTCTCTCGAAACAACAAGCCCCTGTTGTTCGACCACTTTAGGGCATTCCCTACCAAATAAAAAAGCAGTCGAAGGCCTGTTTTTTTTTGGTAGGGGATGCCGCATTCGAATCAGGATGGCGTTCCGTTCCCTTCGTTCGCTTAGGCTCACTACGGGAACTCGCCCACGAGCCACGTCAAAACGCTTTGCGTTTTGCCGCGTTCTCGAGAGGTTCGAATCCGG
>JAYUVI010000247.1:0-4004 GCA_043754135.1 Bdellovibrionales bacterium
ATTTTTTCGCCAAGCACTTCCAATTTACGTTCCATTTCAGACGAGAAGCTTTTGCAGCAAACTCGTCACTTGGTCGCTCGTGAGCGAGAACTCGCCATCGAAATTTTGCATCATTTGCGTGAGATTGAACGACGACGCCTTTTTCTTGAAAATGGTTACGCTTCGCTGTGGGCGTACATGACCCAAGAGTTACGTTATTCAGAATCGGCCGCACAAAGACGAATCGAAACTTTACGAGCAATGCGTGAAATGCCACAGCTTGAAGAGAAAATTGCTGCCGGTACTTTGTCCCTCACTAATGTGGCCAAATTACAATCGGCATGGCGACGAGCTATGATCGATGCCTCTAAGCGAAACGAGCGAGATGCCAGAGACACTAACGGGCAATCGCTGGAACAACAAGCTACAGGCCCAAATCAACAGTCGCTGGGCCAACAAGATACAGGCCCAAATCAACAGTCGCTGGGCCAACAAGATACAAGCCCAAATCAGCAGTCGCTGGAACAAGCAGGTACGAACCCAAACGGTCGATCGCGAGAACAAGTCGATAAGCCACTCAGCCCCACGGCCACTAAACTCGAACTTTTTACAGCGCTCGAGAACAAAACGCAAAAAGAAGCTGACGAAATTTTGGCGAAGCATTTTCCTGCAGCACGTTTGAAGAAAGATCACGTCAAACCGCTCAATAAAACCCAAACTGAGATTCGCTTAACAGTGCCACACGAGCTTTTAAAAAAACTGGAGAAAGCGAAAAATTTGCTCTCGCACAATACACCCAATCCCGACATGGCCCAATTGCTGGAGGCTATGGCCGATTTTGTGATTGCTAAAAAAGATCTAAGTCGCGAAGTGACGCGCAAGAGCGCACTGCCGCAGCGGCAGTTGCAAAAAGGGACTGAATGTCATTTGCATACTACGGACTTTAAACACACGTCGCACCCAACAGCCATAAAATGCCAACCGATCACAACGACCGTAAAGCGCCAACATATCCCGACATCGACGCGAAGACAGGTGTGGTTAAAGGCGAAAGGCCGTTGTGAGTTTGTGGGTAATGGTGGGTTGAATAGTGATCAAAATAAACGTTGCTCGACTGCACACCAACTCGAAATTGAACATGTTAAACCGGTGGCTTTTGGCGGCACAAATGAGCTTGAGAACTTGAAACTTTTTTGCCGCGCGCACAACCATCATATGGCTAGGCAGGCGACCCTGATGTGAGTATAAATAAGCTAACTGACAGTAAAGACCATTATGTTTTTGGCTACATACTGTACTGGTGATCATCGGTGAAAAATTTGGTGTTTGCACTGCTCGAACTAGTTAGTCACCAAAAGCGTAGATAGCCGTAGAACTCGATGGAAAAAAATGTCATTATACCGTCGACCAAAGCCAATTAGCGAACCGACTAGCAAAGAGGCCACTCATGAGCACCACAGACGAAAATTCCATTGCCGGCGTTGAAACGCGAACCGATAGCGAGTCCCTCAAACTTTACGGTAAAGATTGGACTAAACATTTCACGCCTAATCCGCAGGCTGTTGTCTTCCCGCGCACGACGGAGCAAGTTCGTGATCTGGTTTTGTGGGCGCGCCAAAATAAAACGGCGCTCGTGCCTTCAGGCGGTCGCACGGGTTTAAGCGCGGGGGCCTACGCCACCAACAAAGAAGTTGTCGTGAGCCTCGAAAAAATGAATAAAATTTTAGAGCTTAACCGCTTCGATCAAACCATGCGCTGTGAAGCGGGCGTCATCACCGAGCAAGTCCAAAAACATGCTTGGGAGAACGGCTACTTTTACCCAGTCGATTTCGGAGCGCGTGGGTCGAGCCAAATTGGCGGCAACGTGGCCACCAATGCCGGCGGTATTAAAGTGATTCGTTATGGGCTGACTCGCCAATGGGTCGCGGGCTTAAAAGTGGTGACTGGCACTGGCGAAATTTTAGAACTTAATAAATCGCTCGTCAAAAATGCCACCGGTTATGATCTACGCCAACTCTTTATCGGCAGCGAAGGTACACTCGGCATTGTTACCGAGGTGACATTAAACTTAGCTCAACAACCTAAAGAACCTGTCGTTTTCTTACTCGGCACCAATGAACTCGATTCCATCATGAAAATCTACAGCGCCTTCAAGCAAAAATTTCTACTCTCCGCTTACGAAATGTTCACCGACGTCGCACTAAAGTACATCGTTTCTCAAGGCCATGGCCAAAAACCTTTTTCTACCGACGTGAAATATTATGTTCTAATTGAAATTGAGCACGAGAACGATGAGTACGTTGAAAAAGCCATGGAGCTTTTTGCCGAACTCGCCGACAGTGGCACAGTTGTCGACGGAACTGTCAGCCAATCGCCCAAACAAGTTCAAGATATTTGGAAGCTCCGAGAAAACATCACCGAAGCTACGAGCCATAAGCAGCCATACAAAAACGACGTCTCGGTACGAGTTTCACGCGTGCCTGAGTTTCTCATTGAGATGTCCTCTATTTTGAAAAAAGAGCACCCCGATTTCGAAGTGGTTTGGTTCGGCCACGTGGGTGACGGCAACTTGCACATCAATATTTTAAAACCCGATGCCTTATCCAGCGCCGACTTCGTTGCCCGTTGCAAACGCGTGGATGAAGTGATGTTTCAAATGATCGAAAGATTAGAGGGAAGCATTTCGGCCGAACACGGTGTGGGTCTAGTGAAAAAACCCTTCTTACAACATACTCGCAGCGCTGTTGAAATCGGTCTTATGAAGCAGATCAAAAAAGTCTTCGATCCCGACAATCTCATGAACCCCGGTAAAATATTTTAAAATATAAGAGAATTTGAACTGGAAAATTTATTTACAAATAGTAGAAAAATTGAGCAGCTGAAGCGCCAGCCAGAAAGGTTGGGGTCCATGCGTAGACGTCATAAAAAAGGCGAATCTAAAATAGATTCGCCTTTTAATTTTTTAAACTATCTAAATCGCCTACTGCTGAGTCATATACACGCAGCGAAGCGCACGTACATAGTTTTTATCAACTAAAATATCATCGCTTGAAGGCGCTGAATCGTTGATCACGATATCGAGGTCAAAATCGTTATCGAAAAAACGTGGGTAACCTTGTGGGTTAGCACGCCAGTTCACTTTAGTGGTGCTCACGTAATCCAAGCCATTTTGCAAAGACACTGTGACGATTCCGAGTGAGTCGTTAACAGCATCTACAAATAAAACCGCGCGCGCTGACTGGCGGTTATCAGTTTGGCCACTGCATTCGGCCAGCTTTTGGTAAGCTGCCATTGCATTTGAAGCCATCAACATTGCACCGATTACTACTGCATATAATGATCTTTTCATATTTCTCCTCCTCATAGGTTTTTTATGGATTTTTATGGTTTTGGTTTGCTCTTCTTAAATTAATTTTGTTTTTTCATACGGTCGCGCATGCTCGGCTGCTGCACAGGCGTTTGCGCATCTTGTGGGTTTTGTTCCCCAGAACGTTCTTGCAAACGACGACGAGCGGCTTCTTTCGGGTCTAGGTTCTGCTCTTCTTCAGCTTGATTTTGGGCACGAAGTTTATCGCGCATAGATTGACCTGGTGCCGCTGCTGGCTGACCTGCAAATGCGTTTTGTCTTTCAATTAAACGCTGGCGAGCGGCCTCGCGATCAGAAACCTGTTGGCGCATATCATTTGAATTTGAATTGCTGTGAATGCCGTTCATCATACGATTTTTGGTATCATTTTGACGAGCTTCAGCCCTATCAACTTGAACTTCACACTTTTTGCGTTCTTTTTTGCATTTGCCTTGATTGAAAATATTTTTGACATCGCTTTTGCAATCATCAAATTTCTTCGCACAAATTTTGTCGGTTAATGCAACTGCGTGGGCAGCTGTGGCGCCACAAAGTACTGACAAAGCTATGGCACACGAATACATGAATTTCATAGATCCCCCTTAAGGTTCTAGTTAAAAGGCCTTTCAACGGCCCAAAATTGGATTCGGAAAGTGTATAAACCGGATCGTTAAAAAGA
>JAYUVI010000248.1:0-4550 GCA_043754135.1 Bdellovibrionales bacterium
ATACGAGGCTTCGTCTATAGAATTACCTCGGTGGGCCTGTTTCATATTCTTCTATGAAGTTCCCACTGGCTTGCCGTGGCTTAGCGCCCCAGCGCACACTGTTTTGTATTGTACATAATACCGTACATTCTGTAAAGATATTTATGTAAACTATTTTGCTTCTTGTGGACAGACCGAAATCGGCTCCGCTGGCAGGACTCGTCGGAGTGCTTCACCACGAAATCGGGCAGTGGATAGCCTACGTCTTGCCCGACCTATGCTTGAAACGACGGCAAGTCTGTGACTACGAATCGGCCATCAGTGCAGCGTCTCTGCCCCGTAAAGTTGCAGGGCTCTAGCAACGCGGCTACGGGGCTCTCTCACTCACAAGTTACTTCCACGGTGGCAGTAACTCCTGCGAAGTAAAATCGAAACCAACCTCCGCAGCGGAGGCTGTCTCTACCCCCAAGTTACTGCCGCAGCGGCAGTAACCCTTGCAGGCGCGCTCGATAATAACTCTACTGCTGCTGTCGCAACAAATTCAGTGCTGAACCGGCTTTGAACCATTTGATTTGTTCCGCATTGAACGTGTGATTGAGCGTCACTTTATCTACGCCGCCACTTTTGTGCTTGATCGACATAGTGAGCGATTTGCCTGGAGCAAATGATTTCAAACCCTCTATGGTGATCATGTCATCTTCTTGAATTTTGTCGTAGTCAGCGGCATTTGCGAAAGTTAAAGCGAGCATGCCTTGTTTTTTTAAGTTTGTTTCGTGAATGCGCGCAAAACTTTTCGCGATCACGGCCATGCCGCCGAGAAAACGCGGTGACATTGCGGCGTGCTCACGGCTTGAGCCTTCGCCGTAGTTATCGTCGCCGATAATCACCCAAGGTTTTTTCTTAGCTTTGTAATCGCGAGCCAATTTTGAAAATTCGATATCTTTAGCGCCGGTCAAAATGTTTCGGCCTTTGCCGATGGCATCGCCTCCAAACGCGTTGGTCGCGCCTAACAACATGTTGTCAGAAATATTATCGAGGTGACCACGATAGGTGAGCCATTTACCCGCCGGGCTAATGTGATCTGTCGTGCATTTGCCTTTGGCTTTGCACAATACCAAATTATCTTTCAAGTCATCGCCACTCCACTCTTTAAACGGAGCGAGCAATTGCAATCGCGTCGATTTGGGGTCGACTTTAATTTTTGCACCAGCGCCCTGCGGCGCTTGGTACGCCGCCGGATCACTCACAAAACCTTTTGCTGGTAACTCAGGCGCTTGTGGCACTTCAAGTTTTAATTTTTTGCCGTTGATTTCAATAGTGTCAGTGCTGGGGTCGAAATCGAGTCGACCGGCAAGACCTAACGCCATTGTAATTTCGGGGCTCGCGATAAACGAAAGTGTTTCAGGATTCTCATCGTTACGGCCGCGAAAGTTACGGTTGAAACTATTCACGATCGTATTCGGTGTACCTTTTTGCATATCTTTACGCTTCCACTGACCAATACACGGTCCGCAGGCGTTCGCCAAAACTGTGGCTCCCACTTCATTCAAAACTTGCATTTGACCATCGCGCTCAATGGTTTTCTTAATCTGCGAAGAACCCGGGCTCACCATAAATTGCTGTGGCATTTTCAAGCCCATTTTTAAAGCTTGCTTCGCCACATGAGTCGCGCGACCGATATCTTCGTAAGATGAATTCGTGCACGAACCGATCAACGCTGCTGATAATTTAATAGTCCAACCGTTTTCTTTGGCGGCTTTTTTGACCTCAGACAAAGGTCGAGCTGCATCCGGGGAATGCGGGCCCACTATATGCGGCTCAAGTGTCGAAAGGTCGATTTCAATAACTTCATCGTAATATTTGTGTGGGTCTTTCCAGCACTCTTTGTCGGCACCCAAAAGATCTCTGTTTTCTTCGGCGATTTTCGCGAGGTCAGCACGCTTAGTGATTTTCAAATAATCAGCCATGCGTTTATCGAATGGGAAGAGCGAACACGTCGCACCCAACTCGGCGCCCATATTCGTAATGGTGCCTTTGCCGGTGCAGCTGATCGATTCACAACCTTCGCCGAAGTACTCGACGATTTTATTGGTGCCGCCTTTAACGGTCATGATCCCGCACAACTTTAAGATGACATCTTTCGCCGATGTCCAACCTTTCATTTTACCTTTTAAATGTACGCCCACGATGTTGGGGTTCTTGACTTCCCAAGGTAGGCCAGACATCACGTCAGACGCATCAGCGCCACCCACTCCGCAAGCCACCATACCCAAGCCACCGGCGTTAGGAGTGTGAGAATCAGTACCAATCATCAAACCACCGGGGAACGCATAATTCTCTAAAATCACTTGGTGAATAATGCCGGCGCCGGGCTTCCAAAAACCAATGTTGTAGCGCGATGATACACTTTGTAGAAAATCGAAAACCTCTTCGTTTTCTTTCATGGCGGTTTTCATATCGGCGGTCATGCCCTCATAAGCTCGAATCAAATGATCGCAGTGAACAGTCGAAGGCACAGCGGCTTCATCACGACCAGCCAACATAAATTGCAGCAAAGCCATTTGGGCTGTGGCATCTTGCATGGCCACGCGATCGGGCCGAAGGAGCAGAAAGCTTTTCCCGCGCGTGAGGTCTTGGCCCTTGGGGTCATCTAAGTGGCCAAAAAGAATTTTTTCAGCCAAAGTCATAGGGCGATTTATTCGATTTTTCACTACGGCCAAACGATCACGCATTTTGCTGTAAGCATTTTTCACGAGGAGCGGCGTCGTCTCGATCGAAGAGCGTTGGCCACCACCTTTAGCACCGGCTGATTGAGTAATTCTGACTCTTGCTGCAGGTTTACCAGACTTATTATTTGCAGCTGTTTTCGCTTTCGCCTTTTTTGCCGGCGATCTTTTTATAGCCTTGGCTGTTTTTGGTTTTCCGGCTTTCGATTTTTTTGCCTTTGCCATGTGAAAAGTCCTCTTGAGTTGGTTAAATAGTTTTGCCTCTCAAGCCTACACCCAGGAGAAGGCCGATGTACAGCGACTCGCCGAGTGACAAAATCGCAAATCTGATTTTTTCATAAAATCTTCTTTACGCCACGCGGGTTTTACTTTTAAATGATCTTCATAGGCCCGTTACCTAGGATTGGTTCGGGCCTTACTTTTTTTTAGCCCGGGTCAGGGGCACCGTAAAACTCACACTTCAAATTTAGACGAAAAAATTCTTGAGAGTCGGCAATAAATTTCGACGCACTTACGATTTCTTCTACGGTAAAAGTTTTTGATTGTTTAAAAGGTAAGCCGAAATATCGATCCGCGAATCTAATGTTTCGTGCTGATGTGTCTTCGGCAAATGCCGATTGAAAAAAGTCGCTATAAAAAAAATTCTGAATCGCCGTTAAAACTGAGCCTATTAAATTCTGACGAATTAATTTGTCTTCGAGGTTCCTCCATAGCATTTATACGAGGCGTTAAGCTGTTTGAATCATTGAGGAGTTCACATGACCCATCTGCTGGCTGTTCTTGCATTCGTTTTTGCATTTTCACTTCATACACCAAAAGTATTTGCTGAACCGACCGAGGCTTCGTTTGCCCAAACCCTTAAAGACACTTACCCACAACCTGAATTTTTCTTCGATAACGACAAAGCTCTGCGCGCCCGTTTGTGGCTATTGCAAAATGCGCCTGCTGGTTCACTCGTAAAGATTTTAACTTTTCACTTCGACAATGGCGAATCAACCCGAAGGCTGGCCGCCGAAATCTGCGATGCCTCTTTGCGCGGTTTGAAAATTCAATTTATGGCCGATAGCAAAACTGGCGATCGCCCTGGTTTTAGCGATTACTTCGATAGCCCCAATGAACATAAAACCAACGAAGAGATTTATCAATATCTCGCCAATTGCGGCGTCGAAGTCAAAATTCACAATCATATTGCGTTTTATCGTGAACTCCCTAAGGACGTAAAAGTCCCGTACATGGCGCTCGAGAGAGACACCACGCTCAGTCATCGTTGGCTGCCATTTTACGGGTCAGTGCCTACACCTGAAGCCGCCGCTAACGGTAGCGCTGCGGTTATTGGTTTGTACCGACTCACCAACACTCTTAAAGATATTTTCGGCGATATGAAAGCCGACGAAAAATTAGCGCAAGACCCCCTCGTGCAAGAACTGATTGAAAACATTAAAAACAATTGGTGGACCTTCGCTAATGCAGCTGGTGATGACAGCCCGGCCATTACCGCTGTTCGCGATTTCAAACTGCTAGAGAAACTGATCAAACTTAATTTTTTCACAGCCGAACAAGCTGATCTGACAGAACGAGTGGCGCGATTGAAAAAAGCCCTCACAAGCAGCGAGGATCTCGCACTGTACTTTTGGCAAATACGCCGGTTGAACCGCCTCAATCACCGAAAACTTTTTTGGGTACAAACCCCTGCGGGCAACGGCTGCTTTTTCTTAGGTGGTCGCAATTTAGGCGACCATTACTTAAGCAATCATGACGATTCTTTCTTAGATTCTGACGTACTTCATTGCGCCCACCACGACACTACAGCACAAGAAGGTCGCTCACGTACCGAAAATCTTATGG
>JAYUVI010000249.1:0-2839 GCA_043754135.1 Bdellovibrionales bacterium
TTGGGCTTGGCTGAAGCTGTCGGCGAAGTCGACCCCGCGAAATTGAACGTCAACGGCGGAGCAATTGCCTTGGGTCACCCGGTTGGTGCGACTGGTACACGTTTAGTGGTGACGCTAATGAAAGAGCTTGAAAAACGCGGCAAAACTTTAGGTATTGCGACTTTGTGTATTGGTGGCGGCCAGGGCGGCACCGTAGTTCTTGAGCGCGAAAACTAATTTTCAATCTGTTGCAACAAAGGTGACGACAACATGAGCATACAAGAGAGCATTAAGTTTTCAAAAAAAGGCGAAATCGGGATAGTGGAGTTTGATCTTGTCGGCGAGAAAGTGAACAAGCTTTCTTCACCGGTGATGATGCGTTTGGGTGAAGTGGTCAAAGAGGTCGAACGCTCAGGCGTAAAAGTGTGTGTGCTTATTTCGCGTAAGAAAAATATATTTATCGCGGGTGCTGACGTTGAAGAGATCAAAAGCATGCATACACCTGAAGCTTTTCGCAAAGCCGTTAACCAGGCGCATGAGATTTTTAATGCCCTCGAAGATCTGCCAGTCGTGACGATTGCGGCTATTAACGGTGCCTGCATGGGTGGCGGTTGCGAGCTCGTACTGACTTGTGATTATCGTCTCGCCTCTGACGACAGTTCGACTAAAATTGGTTTACCTGAAACTAAGTTGGGTATTATACCGGGTTTTGGTGGTTGCGTGCGTTTGCCACGTCTTGTGGGCATACAAGCCGCGCTTGATATTATTCTGGCCGGTAAAGCGTTAGATTCAAAACGCGCAATGAAAATCGGATTGGTAGATGAATCTGTACCCGCGACGATTTTAGAAAAACGCGCTTTTGAATTTGCTGAAGAAATTTTGAAAAAGGGTGCGAAGAAAAAACCACAGCGCTTCAAGGCGCAAGGTTTGCCGAATAAAGTTCTTGAATCGGCTGTCGGTCGCCGTTTGGTTTTTTCAATGGCGAAAAAAGCGGTGCTGAAAGAATCAAAGGGTTTTTACCCGGCCCCGCTTGAAGCGTTGAAAGTGATTAGCAAAACCGTAGGTGTATCGAATCGCGATAAGGCTTTGCAAATCGAACTCGATGGTTTTGTAAAAGTCGCAGTCACTGACATCAGTAAAAACCTAATCGGTTTATTTTTTATGATGGAGGCCATCAAAAAACAAAACGGCGTGAGTGACCCGAATGTAAAACCCTTAGATGTAAAACATATCGCAGTTCTTGGTGCCGGCACCATGGGTGGCGGCATTGGTTTTGTTGCTGCTGATAAAGGTATCGCCGCACGGATGAAAGACATTTCGAACGATGGTATCGCGCTAGGTTTGCGAGCGGCGCACGGTATTTGGCAGCGTCAGCTCGAAAAGCGGCGTCTGACTTTGTTTGAGTATAAACAAAAATCAGGTTTACTCACCGGCGGTCTTGATTACGCCGGCTTTAAACAAGCCGATGTAGTGATCGAAGCCATTGTTGAAGATATGAACATTAAGAAAAAAGTGATTGGCGAAGCAGCAGGCCAGTGTCGCCCCGATTGCATTATTGCCACCAACACTTCGTCGCTCAGCGTGACTGAAATGGCTAAAGGTCACCCGAATTCTAAAAACTTTTTGGGCATGCACTTTTTTAATCCGGTACACATGATGCCGCTTGTAGAAGTTATTCGCGGCCCAGAGACGAGCGACGTCGCAGTCGCCACTATTTTTAGTCTCTCGAAAAAAATGGGCAAAACGCCAGTGGTGGTAAAAGATGGCCCGGGCTTTTTAGTGAATCGCCTCCTGTTACCGTACATGGGTGAAGCTTTGTATTTGCTCGAAGCCGGCATGGCGGTTGAAACCGTCGATCGCTTTTACACGCACACATTTGGTATGCCCATGGGGCCGTTCCGTTTGCTCGATGAAGTGGGCTTAGATGTCGGCATAAAAGTTCTCAAAATTTTTCGCGACTCACTCGGCGAGCGCATTGAAGTGGCCGAAGTAGCGAAAAAACTCGCTGACACAAAACGTCTAGGCAAAAAGAACAACAAGGGTTTTTACCTCTACGACGATCGCGGCAAACAGCTCGAGATGGATCAAACCATATATCGTGAGCTAGGTTTAGCAGCGCCGAAAGACCCGCTCACAGAAAAAGAGTGTATCGAGCGCGGTATGTTACAAATGGTGAATGAGGCTTCGCAAGCGCTGCTCGGCGATCATATCGTGAATACGCCAGCTGAAGTGGATCTCGCGATGATAATGGGCACGGGCTTCCCGCCATTCAGAGGTGGCCTTCTTAAATGGGCCGACAGCCTAGGATCTAAGTATGTTGTCGATGAACTCGAAATCCTCGCCAGCAAATATGGCCGCCGTTTTAAGCCACTCCCGCCTATGGTGAACTTAGCTAAGAATAGCCGTACTTTTTATTGAGCTGTTCGGCCTTAAGTTCCTGACAGTCTGGAATAGATTTAGCGTAAATTTGAAATGGCAAACACAGTGTAAGTAACAAATAAATTATTCTCACAGGCACCCCCGGTTGATTATCCATTCTACGATATTCGTAGAAAGACGAACAGACCAGTCGGGTCCAGAAAGGAAAGCTAATTTTGTTTGGAGTTGGTGTTTGAGCTACAGGCGAAATGCTGAAAATGGTACCCTGAACGTTGAGCCGGTGTATTGACTAATGTAAATTTATTTTTTTGGCGTAGTTCAGTGGCGACAGTGCGACTTGATTGCTTTGATTTTCAATAATCACATATTTTATGTACGCGATGGGGTCAAGTTGTGCCTTTTTGCAGGATTCAATGATTGTGTAAAGTATGGCTGCAGTGTCTGCGCCATTAATCGTCTTTGAGCCGTAAAAGTTTTTGCG
>JAYUVI010000250.1:0-6173 GCA_043754135.1 Bdellovibrionales bacterium
ATACGAGGCTTCGTCTATAGAATTACCTCGGTGGGCCTGTTTCATATTCTTCTATGAAGTTCCCACTGGCTTGCCGTGGCTTAGCGCCCCAGCGCACACAATTGATAGCATAGTGTATTCCACTATTAATGTCAAATTTTTCCTTTTCAGATAGCCAACGGTATAGTTCAAGAAATTAAGTCATTATGTAGAACCTTTTGTTTGTAGAATGTAATCGAACTGCTTCGTCAGGCTGGTTATACCGTGAACCCTCTTCATCCTTAGCCGTGAGAAAATTCAGCCAACTTACGCTGCATCGTTCGGCTTGATGCCTAAACTTAATTTAAGGGGTGCTAGCAGCTTCTCTAGCGTCTGCTTTGTTGGGTTGTGATCAGGGTTTATCGCTCGCTGCACGGCTGGCTCATTCATCTTTACAAGAGCGGCATACTCTTTCACCCCATAGAGGCGAATCAGGCGGCCCAGTGCTGTTTGTAGATCGTCGCCCTCTTCTAAAAGAGCTGATAAAAAAGTTTGAGCATAATCCATATCTTTTAAATCCTCAGATACGCTTTCGCTCCACTCACGACTTCTTGTTGGCACTTTTAACCTCCAGAAATGATTTCAAAAATTCTTTTGCACTATTCACATCTGCACTCTGCGTTGATTTATCTCCACCCATAAGCAGCAGAATCAGCTGATCGTTGCAGATTGCGAAATAAACCCTATAGCCTGGGCCGAAGAAAAATCTTGCTTCTAAAACCCCATCACCAAGCGATTTGTGATCACCAAAATGCCCATCTTCAAATCGCGCGATTCGAGCATTTATTCGTGCCCGGATTGCTTTATCCAAGTCCCCAACCCAATCCGTAAAAGGGGCTTTACCGTTAGTATGCTGATAAACTCGGATGTTATATCTCACTGAGATAATGAATATCATATATGGTACCCATTTGTCAATAGTCACCCCGAAATCCAAGATAATAATTCTCTTTTAAACTCCTATTGTTATCGAATCTCTGTACAGTCTCGGCCGCGGCACGAGCGCTGCGAGTCTCTCCATCATTTCCATGTGGGTGATCTTAATCGCAGTCATCGTTGTTGAAGCGTCGACGAGCAGGCAAAAGATAAACCTTAATTGCCAAAAAAGCTGTCGAACTACTCGACATAAAATCTCAAGTTGAGACGTGCAGTGCGAATTGTAATCTTAAATGTTAACCTAGAGTTACGTAGCGAGTCAGCTCGCTATGAACGGAGCGCACTCTATGGTTTTCATCAGCAACCACAACAGTCATACGAATTATCGACGATGGCCGATGGTCCTGTTTGCGATATTTTTTCTACACTTAAATTTGTTTCTGGTTGGTTGTAGTTCGCCGAGTGCACCGACCGGTGGTTCATCAACGTCGACTAATGTCGAGCTGCCACCCGTCGAGCCGCCACCAGTAGTGCCGCCGCCACCAAGCGACATTGCGGGGGGCGATCAGCCATGGGTGAACCGCACATCGGGTCCGGCGCTGCAGCAACTCCTAATTTCAAATTTGAATGGCTCAAATGGATACACTCTAAAAGGTTCGCAAGCGAATGATCAGACCGGTCGTGCAGTCGCAACGGCGCAAGATTTTAATGGTGATGGTTACGCCGATATTATAATTGGCGCCCCGGGTGTCGATACTCCCGTCACGAGCAATTTGGGTGAGGGTCGTGCCTACATGATTTTGGGGGGGACAACACACCCCACACACAATTCAGATTTGAATTTGTTAAACGGTAGTAATGGTGGGTTTCTATTAAATGGTGGCGTTGCTAGCGCGGCGGCCGGCTCGCAGGTGACTGCACTGGGCGACTTTAATGGCGACGACTTTTCAGATGTGGCTATATCAGCGCCTAGTACGGTTGGCCCTTCAAGCTCAAGCTATTTACTATTTGGCAGAACTGCTGCGACCTCTTTGCAAAACCTGAATCTCGATTTGCTTAACCCCGCGAGTGCTTCGCCATTCAACTCGGGCGTGAAGATTTCACCGACCACTCCAACGACTGCACTGGGTTTATTTATGGAGGGCGCTGGTGACTTTAATGGTGATGGCTTAGGTGAGGTCATGTTGCAAGTCCCCAACATGCGACAATCATTTATGCTTTTTGGCAAACGCCCGTCGAGCGCGAATATATCTATAGGCCCAGCGATGAGTACGAGCGTTGGTCTTAACTTTGCTGTTTCAGATGCTTTCGATGGTTTAGGCGCTACAGGCCAAGCGGGCGATGTCGATGGCGATGGTCGCGATGATTATTTAGTGGGTTTACCCGGTTTATTTAACGGCGAAAATGGCAAAGTGATTTTGTTATTTGGTACCACGACGCCGAGTTCACTCGACAACCTTGATCTTTCAACAGTCGCCTCAGGGGCTTCAGCCGTTGTATTCAATGGCCCCGCTGATGGTGGCGAGCTGGGTCGCGATCGCGTAACTACAATTGGTGATATCAATGGCGACGGGCTAGATGATTTTGCCTTAGTGGCGCCTTACACCGACCCCGGTGGTCGCGTGAATGCGGGTAGTGTCTATGTGGTTTTTGGTCATCGCACTCGCGCCAATATTGCGGCGGTTAATCTTTCAGCTCTCAACGGCACAACCGGCTTTCGCTTAGATGGCGGCACGAATGGGGCTTCGACTGGTTACGAACTGCAAGTTTCTGCCGCTGGCGACGTGAACGGCGATGGTTTCGACGATATCGTGATTGGTGACCCGGGTTTTTCTGCCTCTGTAGGTGGGGGTCGCGTTTATTTAGTGTTTGGTAGCAATGCCAGCTTTGCGGGTCTTAACGGCGTTAACCTCAACACAGCCATCAATGGCACGAGTGACCTTAATGGCGATGGACTACCCGACGGTATCAAGATTTTCGGTTCATTCTCTCTTGGCCGAAATCTCTCGCGGGCAGGTGATGTTAATGGGGATGGCTTTGACGATCTCATTCTTGGCGCTTTTCAATACACAGAATCTTTTGTTTCAATGGGTGCAGTGCACATTGTTTTCGGTGGCGATTTTCGTGCGCAATTATCGTCGACGGCAACGAGTGGTGCCGACCGCCTTGTGGGGTATGCAACTGACAACGCGATCAACGGATGGGGCGGTGCCGATTCGATCCGCGCCGGCAATGGCAATGACGTCATCTATTTTTATGGTACCGAAGTGCGCGTTGACGGTGGTGGCGATCGCTTGCTCACCCAAACAAATAGTTTAGGCGACACATTAAAATTCAATACACAAAACATGAGTTATGATTTCACTTTAGCCACAAGAAAAAGAATCACCGGTATCGAAACCATCGATATGCGCAATGCCGGCACCAACACGGTTAAAATGAATATTCATAATTTACTTAAAATGTCGTCTTCATCTAATAAGCTTTACATACGCGGTGACAGCGTCGATCAGGTCAATGTTTTGGGCCAAAATTTTGTAGCTTCAACTGGCGCGACAGTTAACGGTGTGACTTTTGATTGCTATACGGCCGCTAATTCTGTGGCACGTCTGTGTGTCGAGCCTGGGGTGACCGTTTTAAAGTGACCGCCGATACTGCGGGGCCCGTTAAATTTTTTTCGTATGGCGACCAATAGCTTCAAAAAGTTCATCTTGATTAAGCGGTTTTGTTAGATGTTCGTTGCAGCCAGCGGCTAGGGTTTTCGTCCGGTCTTCGGGCATCGCGTGGGCTGTGAGCGCAATAATTGCGATTTTCAGTAATAAAGAAAAAGGCAGAGGCAGCGATTCTGATGTCGTGCTCGACGTCACGCCCCCAACAACTCCGACCAACCTAGCGGCATCAAACATCACACAAACATCTCTCGATCTTGCATGGATGGTTTCTACAGACAACGTGGCAGTCACAGGATACGACGTTTACCAAAACGGCTCGTTGGTTGCGACGGCAGCCGCAAACTCTATTCCTATCGCGGGGCTGGTCGCTTCAACTTCTTATTCTTTCTTTGTACGTGCGAAAGATGCAGCCGGAAATTTATCGGCAGATTCTTTGGCGGCACCTGCCACTACGCTGGCTGTACCGCCCACTCCAGACACCACACTTCCGACGACTCCTGGTCAACCAACGGTGGGTACTGTTACGACCACATCTATCGCATTAAGTTGGACAGCTTCATCTGACACTGGTAGTTCGGGACTCGCGGGATATAGAATTTATCGTGGTGGCACACTCATCGCTACTTCAGTGACCAACACCTACACAAATACCGGTCTTACGCCTTCGACAACTTACTCATACACGGTGCAAGCTTACGACGGCGCAAATAATTTTTCTGCGCAGTCTGTAGCGAGAAACGCGACGAGCAGCACGCCACCTACACCTGGTGCCCAGACTTGCCCGTCTCCAGAACTAACTCCAATCGGGATTAAGGTTTATTACGTCGCTACCAATGAACCGCGGGCCGATAACGATAAATGTGACGGGCTTTCACCAACGGATCTTGGCGGGGGACACTGCCCTTTCAAAGATTTTCTTTCGAATAAGACGCACTATCTTTTAATCAATGTGAAGAGCGTGCGAGTCGAGGTGCGTGCCGGGACTTATCAGACTGGATTGGCTTATGCAGACCGAGTGACTTTGCAAGGCACAGGCAGCAGCGAATCTGAACGGGTGGTGCTAACCGCCTATAAAGATGAACTTGTAATTTTTGATGGGACCAATACTCAACGTGAGGTGCTTCATGTTTCTGGCCAATACACGACAGTTGAAAAGATCACATTTCAAAACGCCGGCGCTCATCACATTAACGTCAATTCTGGTCAGCATCACAAAGTTCAGTGCAATCGACTTCTTAAAAATTTCGCTAGCGACGCGATGAAGGGCTCACCGGGAGCTAAAAATGTTTTAGTACGCAATAACGAATTTACCGAATGGGATTCACAAGCCATCGACCTCACTGGGGTCATTGATTGGACAATAGAAGAAAATTATTTTCATGATTCTCGGCCCCCTCGTGGCCAACCCGTAGGCATAAAACTTGGTGGCAGAAATATTCTGATTAGAAAGAATCGAATTCGCAACACCGCCGGTCTTTCATTTGGCGGAGTGGGCAGTGTAGGCAGCACCACGAATCCCAAGCTGCACCCCGCAGAGTATGAAGCGATAAACGTCGTTGCAGAGAACAATACGTTTGAAAATATCAGAGAGAAAACCGGATTTGTGAAGTTTTATTCTTGCCTGAATTGTGTGTTTAGGGAGAATACGGCAAAGGGCGCCGTAACCATAAGTATTCTCGGTGGACCGCAGTTCGAACAGACCCAAAGTAAATGCGTGAATGATACCGCCGACTGCAAGCCGACCCAAGGGACCATTATCGCAAACAATCGCTTTAAGAATATTGATGGTGGCGGACTCACGACGGCTAACTTATTTGGCGTGGTCTATGCCAGTGAAGCTGGCGGACTCTCAGCGTCTGACAATGTTTATTGTAAGGCCCCAGGCCCAGAAGCTCAATTTATCTATGACAATCAGAACCTCACCTTCGCTCAATGGAAAAATACTGTCGGAACAGACTCGACCTCTATTGTCGTTTCTGACCAAGACTCCCTTTGTAAAAACTGGTGAGTCTTTGGCCTCTATATCTCAATAATGGCTGATTCGTCAGATAAGAATGTCCGAGACGGATTCCTAAATATTGTAGAATACTCACGCATCATGAAAATAAGTGTGATATCTTCCTTGAAATTTTCCGGAAAGATTTGTTTGTTCCACGACTCAAACTGTGGCTGATGTTTCAGAGCCTTGCAACTCATGCCGCGTTGGGAATGTATTTCTTTCGGGCTCTCTACAAATCTCTTTGTTAAATCTGCTCCCTCAAAAAATAATGCAAACTCTGCAGCCGTTAAAATTACCTCGCCCTTATACATGGGATTAATTTTATAAAATAATCCCTCATTGAGCCTCTTGCACAAAAGCACAAAACCTGTGCCGTCCCAAAATAAACATTTAATCGAAGTCCTGCGGCCATTAATAAATACAAACAAGTGCCCAGTGAAGGGGTCTTGATTTAAAACCCCCTTCACCTTCGAAAACAAAGTGTCGTAACTGGCCCGCATGTCCGTCGGCTCTTTACACACAAATATCTTTGTTAATCGATTAAAACTGATCATGCCACCTTCTTGGGCGCGCATGTAGGAGCTGTACTGCTCCCGCCTACCGCACGC
>JAYUVI010000251.1:0-6705 GCA_043754135.1 Bdellovibrionales bacterium
GTAGTTCGCGACTTCAGCTACAGTTTTCTTTGGGCGCAAACCGGTGATAATATTTTGATCGCCGCAAGAACGCGCATCGAGGTCGATGAGCAGTACACGCGCCCGCAACTCTTGCATAAGAGCCACAGTCAGGTTCGCGGCAAAAACACTTTTGCCAACGCCGCCTTTGCCGCCGATCACTGCAATTAAATGACAATTTGCATGTATAGACATACTCATCCCCTCATCGGCAAAGACGCCTCAAAAAGTGACGAGACAAAAGACGAGTCGAGCCGCTTTAAATATCGGCTGACTAAGTTATTCGCGAAGTTTGAATTTGCGTTTGATGTTCTCAGCACCAGCGCTAGCCGACGCCTTGATTATTGGAGTCACGAACACCACGAACTGACTTTGGTTACGTCTGAAGTCTTTCGACGTATAGAGTGAAATAATCGGGTTCGTGCTGGCGTTGGCCGGCAGCTTGTTGTAGCCGGTGCTGGTGTCGCTAGTAATTAAACCGCCGACAGCGGCGCTTGAGCCACTGCGCACGACGATCTCGGTCGAGATTTCACGTGATGACGTCATGGGGCCAGCCGCGGTCATGCCGATCAAACTCTTCACTGAAAAACTCAGTTTCAAATTGATGCTATCAGAGCGCGAGCCAATGATTTGCGGTGTGATCGTGGCGCGAATGCCGGCCTCTGCAAAACTCGTAGAAGGCAGACCTTCTTTTGTAACCACTTGATAAGGAATATTTTGAACTGAATTCAATGTGCCGGGCTTGGTGTCTTCAACAATAATGCTTGAACTTTGTAGCACGCGAGCATGGCCGTGTTCTTTGGCCCAATTGAGTTTAGGTAGTAAATTGGAAATCGTACCAGTCAATGTCGAAACCAAACCACCAGGTGTGCGATCGCCAGTGGTGAATGAAACCTTCGAGCCATCACCAATGTCAGGTGTCCACTGAAAGCGAAAACCTTTGGTGTAATCTTTTTGCAGCTCCACATAGTGCACGACAATTTGAATAATCTTGCTAGGTTCAGCCTCTGGCGCCGGCTTAAGTGTGATCAAATTGATGACCACGTCGGTCACTCGCTCTTGCACTTTTTTATCGGCAACAGCTTCGTCGACCACAACATCAGGTACATAAGTTTTCGCAATAATCTCAGCTTTGTCTTTTTCTTTTTGGTCCTCAGCAACGCCTTCGAGGATAAATTTGCCGTTCACAGCGCGCACGTGAATTTCAGGGTTGCCAATGGCACGCTCGATAAATTGCGAGATTTTCACTTGAGCGGCCGGGCTTAACGTAACAAGTGAAGTCGCGAGGTCGCCATATTGCTTTACGACACTATGAATACGCTTCATATCTTGTGGCAGTAAAATTTGTCCATCGACTACGACTTTATTATTGGCCACTTTAATTGAAATGCCTTCGATTTCGCTTAGCAAAGAAGAAATTTCGCGCGAGACGCGAGTAAGATCAGTCTTGCGTACATCGACGGTGAATTCGTAAATCGGCGCATTATTCTTTTTGTTCAAAATAATCAAAGTGCCGAAGCCTTCTTTTTTCGGCACCAAACGCAGCACTTTTTTCTCGTTGTTGATTTCGAGTCTTACGAGACCTTTATATGTACCGCTGAATTCGAATTCACCAGGTATATTGGGTACATTTTCATCTGCCGGTATGCCCACTGAAAGCGGCAAGTTTTTCTTCACCACATCGTCCGCGACGACTACGGGCATTTCCGCCACAAACATGGTGAACATGAGCAGCGAAACTCCTAAAAGAAAATACTTGGAAATGAGTTTATTCATACTTCATCCTTTTCACTCGACCTCAACAAAGCCGCCGCGTTTTTTCTTGGGCTGCTGTGCTGGCGCTACGGGTGGGGGCGCTGCGGGTAGAGGAGTCGATGCAGGCGTGCGAAATGAGTCTGCTAATGCAGCTCCATCGACGCGATTCAAAATCGTATCAATATTAGCTTGGGTGAGTGTGTTCTTCGCACGGTCACTGGGGTGACGAAGCGTGATAAATAGAGAACCCGGTGATGTAGCTAAAATATAAATCAAACTCTGCGCATCTTGCGGCGAGGTCTCGACTGTAATAGAGTTGAAATTAGTATCAGAGCGAAGATTTTTAATAAAATCTTCTTTGCCAACCCGTTCAAACAGACGTGGTAATTCGTTCACGATGCGAACCCCAGTAGCGAGTATAACTACATCTTGCATAATCGTCTTTACTTCGCGACGTTGCGCGGGGCCTTTGCCGACTTCAAGTGCTGCAATTAAGTCAATGCGGTCCCCAGGCTTTAACAATTTGGCGACACCCCGGGTTTCATCAATCGGAATCGTCACTGCGCGTTTAGTTGGCGCCACTTGCAGCGACAAACCAGTAACAGGGCCGGGCTCCATAATTTTACTTTCCAAAATTTGCTCGCCGACTTTAATAGGCGCAAGCGCCACTTTGCCTACGGCGAGTTCGGGATCTTGCAAAGCTTGCGGTTGTACGAAATCGACAGGACGATCTTCGATCGAAAGTTTGCTTTCGTCGATAGTCTCCATTTCATTGATATCTTTTGTGGCGATGACCACACGTTGGCGAGCACCGAATTTATTGGTGAGTTCAGCACTGCGTTCTTGGGTGTAACTATACAATAAAAAAACAGCGAAGAGCGCGGCGCCCACGGAGGTCCATAATGTTCGCGTTTCATTGTTATTCATATGTTAATCCCCACACTTGGCCGTAATACACATACCGTAACCGACCATCACCCACGCCGGAGAAGCCTCCACCATTCCTTGTCGGTTACGACCGACAATTTGATAAATATTAAAGTTGTGATCTAAGACACTACCGACGGTCGAAGCCGGTGCTCTACGACTAAAGTCTAAAGGCCGAGTTGTAGCGTACTGCGTACCTTGTCTAGCCAATGCGCTAGCTGCTTGTTCAGGATCGATAGTGTGAAAGCGCGTGCCGTAACCAGCGTAGTGGGTCAGGCCGTCAACACCGCGGCGATCGCGAAACAAAGTGACGTCTGAACGATTCGACAAAGTTTCAATGGCGTAAGTGCGTGAACTGATCGAGTTGAGAATCGCCGTGTGCACCACACCGAATAGGCCAATGCTATAACCGAAGAGCATAATAAAAATAACGAGAATGGGCAGAGTTTCGATCATGGCTGTGCCACGCTCGCTCGAAAACTTATTTCTATTCGCCTGAGTTTTCATCTCAACACCCGTTATCATTAATTTCTACGGCCTGAGCAGAAGTCGCTTTCGAATATGCCGCAGCCCCCACAGTATTTTGTAGATTTTTAATATGCCCCCAACGTGCATTGCCGAACTGACGACACTCTTCAAAACTGGGTTCACGCCCCAAGAAAGAAGTGATGTGAGTCGTGAAGCCGCTCTTCTCTGAACCCCCACCGCTATCAGTTTTGCGAGTGGCACCAAAGAAGGGGATTTGAAAATCTAAAATTTTTGCGCTGAACTCAACTATCACGCCGTGGACGAGGTTGAGTCGTGGGTCTGAAGGCGCATAACCTTGGTAGTCATTGTATTTTGCTGGGATATTAAAATCCACAATCAAACTGTCGTCAGGCACGCTGAACCAGCCGCCATTTAATAGTGGTGCAATAACTGAATTGGCTTTTAATTCAGCAAATTTTTTTCTAGCAGCTGCTTTTTGTTGGTCCTCAGTCGTGTGACTGGCAAAATAATTGCGTGAAGAAGCAAAGGCCATATATTGCACGATTTCGACGACTGAGAGCGTGGCCGAAAAAGTCAAAATCACTAAGCTAAAACCAGAAACTAATACAAAAGAAAAAAGATAATCGACTGTCGTTACACCACGCTGATTTTTTAAAGTTTGAAGAGGTGTCATCGCACGTCCTCCCCACGAACTGTGTTGACCCGGCGATCAGCGCTAGGGTGCAAACGCATGGTGTCTTTAGGCGTACCCCAAACACCGTTTTGAATCATGCCGGCGAGTGAGCGCCACGGCGTAGATACAAGATTGGCAAAATATTGATTCTGTTTGAATGCGCTACTAACAGCCGCCGCCACTCCCACAAAAAGGACGAGCATGAGAACCATTTCAACAACCATTTGACCTTTTTGATGTTTCATCAGAAAGCCCCTTGGTTAGCACCCAAGATAAGAAAAGTGATCCAGCCCAAGATGAGCGCAATAGAGTAAGGTAGGCGTTGCAAATCTTTTCTCTCGCCAGGCCCGGCAGTGGCGATGCGAACGGTGTTGAGCAGCAGCTCTAAGCCGCGACCTTTTACAAGTGCTAGGGCAATGCCGACAATGGCGGCCCAAACGAATGAAAAAATAATAACTGTGAAAACCACAGGGTACGTCGACGCAAAACCAAAAGCGAACATGATTTTCATATCGCCAGCGCCGAGCACACCTAAAAGTACAAGTGGTAAAAGCATGGCAAGGGCCACACAAGCGGCGCGCGAACCCTCTCGCAAACCATTAAAATCGTAGAAATAATAACTGCTGATTAAAGCAAGCACGATCGAAATCACCACCCAAGTGTTGGGAATTTTATAAGTCTTCACATCGATGATAACCGCCACGAGTAAAATGATTGATGGAACAAACAATGCGCCAATCATTAGTTGCCACCGCCAGCTAAATCTTTTGGATCTTGCCAAATGACAATCGAATCGCTCGTGGTTTTATTGCGAAAATTTTTGCCCACTGAAATGTCTTTTTCTAAGCGGGCAGCTAAGCGAGGGGCTGAATTCTTGAACGTATTTATAGGTCCCCGGTCAGTACCGATAAAAGCACCTAACAAGATAAACGCATAAAGACTGAGTATGAGTACAAACTCAATGGTCAAGACGGCTCCCTATCAGCGCGAATAAATAATCGCGATGAAGTTGATTATTTATGGAGCAGTAAAGCCGCTAATTTGACCGCCGACAGCGGTAACTTTAGTTCGTACAATATCTACAATATTGTCTTTGAAAATCACGGCGATAGCGACCACAACCACGAGTAACAAAATGTACTCAGTGGCACCTTGGCCAGATTCATCGCGGAACAATCTTTTGATGGCGTTTTTGAATTTTTGCATAAGAATTCCCCCTCATTTTTATATCGGTTGAAACAAAATAAGACATAAGACTCTGCGCATACGAGAGTCGAACAACCGAAAACGGGAGAATCTAGACTTTTCACCAGTGTATACGAAAAGCCATCATTAACCCTTAAAATCACTGTGTTGTCTCACAATGAGACAGTCAGCGGGTGTCCAATGATTTAAACGGACGAAATTTCATCATAATCTCAAATTAGGCCGATGTAGAAAGTGATGATGTGTACCCAAAAAGTTCTCTCACTATTACATGCGCGCCTTAAAAAAATCCTGCTCGATGAAGCGGGCCAGGCGGTTATTGAATACACTCTGGTTTTAGTGGTGGTGCTTTTCGCGTTTATGGGTGCTTTGTATGAATTCAACAAATCATTCAGTTCATGGGCCGATAACTATTTTGGTGAATACCTCGCATGCTTGCTTGAAACGGGAGAGCTCCCGACATTGGGCGGGCCCGGGGGTGAGTGCAATCAGTCATTCAAAGATTTCACATTGTCTGGCGGTGTGCCCTCGACGAATTCGAAAGGTTCGGGGAGTGGCGAGGGAACAGGTTCTGAACCCACTCAGCCTGAAGCAGAAGACAGTAGCCCAAGTGCAGCATTGGGTGGTGGTGGCGGATCGAATGTTGTGCAGATTCTAAAGGCCCCTTCACTTGGCGACGGCCGCTCAAGTCGCTTTCGTGCGAATGCAGGCGGTGGTGCTGAAGGCGAAGGAGATGCCGAGGGCAGCAACACCGGCAGTGCACAAATTACAGATTTGGGTGATGGCAGCGGTGGTAAAATAGTTCGCATCCCGTTGCGCAATGTGAGTGGTTATAATGGCTGGTTGGGTAAAGAAAAAGATGAAGAGAAAAAAGAAAAGTTTAAAATTTCAGGCCCAACAGGTGCTTTAGGTGCAGACGAAAAAACACAGAGGCTGATTCGAGTCGAGAGAAAAGTCGCGAGCACTCACGAGGTTGAGATTGAAGAGTTCACCTTCGGTAAATTTTTACGTATCTTAATCATTGTCGCGATAATTATTGCGATTGTGTTGTTCATCGGTGGTCAGCTGTTACAAGTTTCTAAATCGATGGATTGAAAAAACTCGAGCAACAGCGCTGCGTTAGATAAAATTACAAATCAAACTTCAACATTGAATCTTAGTCTGAAATCATATTAATCCTCGACCTAGGGGATCTTAAAAGGGAAGTCGTTTTTAGGGGGGGATATGAACACCAATTCAGAGGTGTTTGATTTTAAAAGGCGGGGGCCTTTTTCAATCGACGAAGCAAATGTTTTAGTTCGCATTTTAAATCGCACGACAGAAAAGCACAGTAAAAAAGTGGGCGAATTGATGTCGAAGCTTGAGACCATGAGTGCAGCCGCACGTTTTGAAACTCGCAGCTACGAAGACGAAGTCAGCCGCGAAATCGAAATCTGGAACACAAAAGTGCGCAAGCTAGGCGCGGTACCGAAAGGCCTTTGGCTTGTCGATATAGACTCGGGAGACGGCTACTACTGCTGGAAGTTCTCTGAAAGCGAAATCGGCTACTGGCATGACTACCGTACCGGCTTCAATGGACGAATTCCATTGTCAGAACGCAACAAGAAGATGGATACTAGGCCTCTGGAGACTGGCAA
>JAYUVI010000252.1:0-5656 GCA_043754135.1 Bdellovibrionales bacterium
CCGCTGGCGCTGACCCCAGCCGATAGCCGCACCGACGACACCGATTTGTTGGGTAAACATAGTGGCCCTCCTTATGCTGCGATCATTCTAGTTGTGGGCAAAATTTAAACGCGCGAGTTCTTTTTTGTAGTCGTAAGAAAAATTTTCTTTGTAAAAAACAAAGTCGACATTTTGTCGGCGAACGGCTTCGAGTAAAGCACCGAAACCTTGACAGCCGTAAAGGTCGACAATTTCAGCGATAGAATGAGCGCCATCGCTTGAGTTTGTGTGCACATGAAAATCGGCGAGAATGTTGTGCTTCATAAATCCTTAGTTAAATCATTTTCAATCAGACCATTTCGGGTCCAACTATTTTCTAAACAGTCACCAAAGGTCTTTCGTACATACGCGAAACCACCATGTGCGAACGCTCGGCTAGCAAGCGTGGGCAATCGAGGTCAGCGGGGGCAATAGTTTCGTCAATATTGAAACGCAATTCGATCGATTGGCAGCCGAGCAAGTTCCAAAGGTGCGATAAAAACGGCATATCGCCATACCAGAAAATCGTGTCGCGGTTTTTATCGGTAATGGGTTGGCCGTCGATCAGCGCGTAGTTCAAACAAACCGGGAGTACATCGGTGTCGCTGCGAATAGCGGCATTGTAAAGGGGCTGACGAAAACGCAAAACTTGGTCGCCGTTCGTCGACGTGGCTTCTGGGAATACGCACACATTGAGCCCGTGCTTCAAAGCCTCAGTGAGTTCAACGATTTCATTGTGAATATTGTCACGATTGCGGCGTTCGACGTAAAGGCAACCGCTCATCTCGGTGAGTAGGCCCAAGCCGGGCATATCGTGAATCTCTTTTGAAGTGACAAAGCAACATGACATTTCGGCAGAGATGGCGAGGACATCCATGTAACCCAAGTGATTCGACACCACGAAGTGATTGTTGAAACGACGTGCCGCTGCGGTACCGCGCGATTCTGTTATGATAGTGCGCACGCCAAAAAGTTTCAGCGTTCGGCGCGACATCAATGTGGCCCATTTTACCAGACGGCGTTTTTGTGCGAATTCTTCTTGTGGCAAAAAAATAATCAGCCACGAAACTCCGATAAAGACGGAAACATAAATTAAAAAGCCAGCCATTTTGTAAGACTGGCGAAAAAATTTAGTAAAATTAAGTGGCCACATAAAGTCTCCTTTAGAATTCAATTATGGTGCGCATTCGGCTTTAGTGTCGGTTTCAATTTTAAAAAAGCGGCGGCGGTATTTGGGTTCAAGATTGTGCAAGTCAAGCACGGTGAGAAAATCGACACATTGAAAGAATTCGTCGAACGCCGGCTCGCTGCAGATTTTTGCCCCAGCTTGTAAGTAACTTTTTAAAAGCGCGGGTAAATGGGCGTCGACATCTTGCCACAAGAGTAATTGTGACTGCCCCGAGCCTTGCGCAAATTGAAATTTGGGTTGCACTTGCATTTGGTACTCGCCACTCACGAATGCGGGGTAAAGGTGCCAGTAGAGCGAGTAAGCCACTTCTTTCGACACGGTTTTGATGCTGGCACAACCGAACATGTAGCGAGCTTGGGTGGCCATGGCGTATTGAGCAAGGCCCTTCCACACTAAATTTAAAACCGCGCCGTTGCGAAAATCTTTGTGTATGCAGGCGCGACCGAGTTCGATTTTGGTGTCATTAATATTTTCGAACTCGCCGAGGCTAAATTGTTCGCGGGAGTAGCAGAGGTTCGTAAACTTTGAGCAAATGATGCGGTAAGAACCGAGCAAAGTTTGCGTGTCGCGATCGAGCACCAAGACGTGGTCAGCGAGTAAATCGTAATCGTCAAAGTCGATAAAGTCAGAATTTTGGCCAGGAGTAAAGTCGGTCATAAACGAGTGCGCGCGTAACTCGACTACGCGTTGAATATCGGCAGCGGTCTCGGCCGTTCGCAAAACGTAAGGGCCGAATTCGATGTTAAAGCGCACTTTGGGTACAAAAGTCGAAATTTTAAAATTTAAAATTTTTCGCTCGAAATGTTCGCGCTCGACTTTGTCTTTTTGGGTGCTGTCTAACATGAGAACCATAGGCGCCTCCTTGCTTAATTTTATAAATCCGGCTCAGCCGATTGACCCTCATTGTAGCGAACTCGATAAAAACCTCAGTTTGGCTTTCGTGAGAATGAAATTTGTGAGTGGTGAGAGAGGTGTGAGGAACTTGTGAGCATGGTCGTGAAATTTAACGATCAAAATAAAATCAGTGGTCAAATGTGAGCACGTCGTGAATAATTTTACGATCATGACTGAAATGCAAGAACTCCAACACCTGCTGGGCGGGCTTAAACCCTATGGCGTATCGCGCGAATTAGGTGTTGTGGAGGTCGGGAAAAAATCCCTCCCCATTGTGGGTCTAGTTATTGGTTCTCAAGACAAAACCGCGCCTACTTTAGGTTTGTTCGGTGGCGTGCACGGCCTCGAGCGTGTGGGCACTCACGTGGTGATCAATTATTTGCGACCACTCCTCAAACAAATGGCGTGGGATCGCGATTTGCGTCGTACGTTTGAACATGTGCGACTGGTTTCAATACCCATTGTTAACCCTGGCGGTATGCTGATGAATCGGCGTTCAAACCCCAAGGGCGTCGATATTATGCGCAACGCTCCTATCGACGCCGAAGGTAATTTGAAGTGGCTGGTGAGTGGGCATCGTGTAGGGCCGTGGCTACCGTGGTATCGCGGGGTGCAGGGCGAGCCAATGGAGATCGAGACCCAAACGTTAATTCAATTCGTTCGCGATGAAATGTTAGAAAGCCGGTTTTCTTTTGCTGTCGATGTTCACTCGGGTTTTGGTATGCGTGATCGTTTTTGGTACCCGTACTCATCGAGCGCCAAAGATTTTCCTTACTTTGATTGTGTGTCGCGTTTGCAGAGGGTGATGAATCAGAGTATTCCGTACCACGTTTACAAAGTTCAGCCGCAGGCCGAAAGTTATTTGCTGCATGGTGACCCTTGGGATTTGTTGTTTAATGAACATTATGAAAAATTTCATGCACTCGAGCGCAAATTTATACCTTGGTGTTTAGAAATGGGTTCATGGACTTGGCTGCGCAAAAACCCGCGGCAACTTTTTTACAAAGATGGCATTTTCAACCCGGTTTTGCCACATCGGTACAATCGCATTATGCGTCGACATAAACCTTTGTTTGATTTTTTGCGAGCCGCGGTGTTGAACCATGGCGAGTGGGTGCAAACATGAATTGGGTTTTACTGCGCGGCTTGGGTCGCGAAAGTCGGCATTGGTTAGATTTTGATAAACGTTTGGCGAGTGCTTTTGGCGGGCAAGTCTTGTGTTTAGATTTGCCGGGAGTGGGGTCTGAAGCCCACGCCGAAGCGCCGATTTCGATCACACGCATGACGGACTACGTGCGCGCGCGATTTTTAGAACGCCGTCGCGTGCGCGAGAGCGGTACTCCTCCTACTAATGATAGCTCTGGTGTGGACCAAGAGAAGTGGGGTGTGCTCGCCTTGTCGTTGGGTGGTACGGTGGCGTTGGATTGGTTGAAACGTTACCCCAAAGATTTCGCCGGGGGAGTGATTGCGAACACCAGTACGCAAGATCTGTCACCGATCTCGCAACGCTTGTCGCCGTTTGCGATGTACTGTGTGGGTCAGGCCGCCTTGCTGAAAGATCGTCGCCAGGCCGAGAAACACTTGCTCAGGGCGGTGTCAAATTTACGGGCCGATGATGTTTCGGTGCTCGATCGTTTCGTTGAGATTTTCGAAACTCAGCCCCTGCCACGCTCGGTGTTTGTGCGCCAAATGCTGGCAGCTAGCCGCTTTCAGTGCCCTACAAAGCTGAATTTGCCGGTGTTGATCTTAGCCTCAAACAAAGATCGCATGGTGGATGTGCGCTGTTCGCGAGCGCTGGCTGATCGGTTAGACGCGCCTATTAAGTTTCACCCCACGGCCGGCCACGATCTAGTCTTGGATGACGAAGCGTGGGTCATCGACCGCCTTAAAGAATTTACACAGTCTTTGTAGCTGACATTTTAAGCGCGACCGTCTAATTTGTTTTTTCTATTTTTTCATTCGCATCGCACGAGATGCCTCGGTGGCGGAACTGGTAGACGCACAGGACTTAAAATCCTGGGTTGGGTTACACTGACGTGCCGGTTCGATTCCGGCCCGAGGCACCATTTTCGTTCGAAGATGACACTTATGATTGACCACGACAAGACATGCGCGAAGCTACACGGGCCAGGAGTTGAACCTGCCCGAAGGGCACCTGCGTATTTTGATCGTGGTTCTGCAAGAGATTCACCTCACAGATAAAGCTCACGTCGGTCTCTGCTCGGGTGACTGAGAGGGGTTAAGTAGACGTGATCCCGCAAAGGGACGCCGACCCGAGGAACTGGGAGCGAGCTAAATCATTCGGCCTAAATGCAAATGAACGGTTGAAGAAGACGAGTTACTAGGAAGATGTCGTGAAGCGACTTAAAGGCCCAAGCTGGTGGTGCAGTGGAAGGCAAAACGGCAACGATAATAAAGTGAAATGGTTATTGGCCGCGCGACCTCGTTAAAGACCGTAGGCAGGATGAGCGATCATAAGTGTTAACCGAAGAGATCTTTCACGTCAGACAAATTCTGGTTGGGAGTTTGTCAGTCTGAGCGGCGAAATAAATAAGTCGAACCAGATGATGTGAGGGGCACTGAAAAAAGTGTCAGCCAGTTAATAATGGGGAACTCTCAGCCGCCACCAGGCTCAGTTTCTGGAAGACCGCTTCGAAGGTCCTCAATTATGCCATTACTCGTTGCTGACGGATATACATGTGGACAAAGCAATTGTCGGCCTCTGACAGTTCCTTTAATCATTGAGTTAAAAGCTCTCTTCGCTCTCCGTTAAGTAAAACAAAACATGTAAGGATGAGTTATTCGTAGCGCGATGCGATTTGCCAACTTTTCGTCTTCCGGGAATAGTCATTGATAGTCAATTTTTATAATCGGGGTGAATAACAATGAAATCTTCAATTTTTGCGTTTTTGATATGTTGGCTCAATTTCAATTCGGCCTCAGCGACCCCGTATTCGGAAATCGATATACTTCATAATCATTTTCGGCCAGAAAACGCTCTCATGGATGGGGTCTCTGCGCGGATTACAGATGGAGATTTTGTCTCGGATGAACCCGCCGATGTTCAAGAAATTTATGAAGTTTTGCGGCCTTGCGAAACTGATGACAATGGCCAAGTGTACGGCGACTTATGCGAAATAGATTATCGGCGAACAAGTGAAGTCATTTCTGATGACTACGAGAAGTTCAGAGAACTTTTAGTAGTTAACGGCTCTAACATTCTCGCGCTTACGGGGATTTCTCAATATGAATTAAATGGCGACCGAACTTATGTCGATAATAATGACGGCACTGGAGTAACAACGATCAGGTTTTCATACTCTGTAACAAAAACTGACGGCTCTCAATATTCTTACGAAGAAATTTATACTAAATTTGAAAAGTCAAACATCCCAGTCGAATCATCAATTGTTACAAAACTTGTATTAGATGGAAAACCTTACACCTTCATTTTCTCTATAAAGCAAAATCCAGACAACGAATATGGTTACATCAGTAGTTTCACGATGAATGATGAGCCAATCAGTATAGAACAATACAGATATGCGTTGGGTG